>SBFN01000105.1 GCA_006226895.1 Deltaproteobacteria bacterium
TGCATGGGCAACTGTGTGGGAAAGTAGGTCGCCGCCGAAATTATTTAGAAAAGCCCCGTCTCTTTTGAGGCGGGGCTTTTTGCTTTTGAACGAGACCTTTTGTTTTGAACTGCTAAGCGCAGTCTCCTTCATATGATTCAGATTAACCCTTTTTTAAATCAATCTTATAAGACTTGATCTTGCGATGCAGGTTGGAACGCTCCACCTCTATCGCTTCTGCCGTACGAGAAATGTTCCATTCGTTCTCTTCAAGTTTCTGAATCAGGAACTCTTTCTCAAACTCCTCTTTGGCGCTGCGGAATGTTGCTGCAGAAAAGCTGTGTGTCTCTTGAGCTTTTTCTAAAGTCTCTTTCTTGTCCGAAACCGCCTGTGGTAGTTGATTTCTTGTGATCGTGTTGCCAGGCGACATTATAACCAATCGTTCTATCAGGTTCTTCAGTTCCCGGACATTCCCTGGCCATGAGTAATTTTTGATTGCCTGGAGAGCCTCTTCATCCAGAACTTTTGTGTCGCGACTCTCTTTGCTGCAGAAATATTCCAGGAAGTGCGTTGCCAGGTGAGGAATGTCAGCTTTTCGTTCACGTAGTGGTGGGACATGAAAAGGAATGACGTTCAGACGATAGTAGAGGTCTTCTCTGAACCTGCCGTCTGCAATCTCTTTTTCCAGATCCTTGTTTGTTGCAGCGATGACGCGAACATCAACTTCAATGGTCTTGTTGCCCCCGACCCTTTCGAATTTGTGCTCCTGAAGAATGCGAAGCACTTTAGCCTGTGTCTTCAGACTCATATCGCCAATTTCGTCAAGAAAGAGAGTGCCCTTATGGGCCTGGTCAAACTTTCCACGGCGCTGTGTTGTCGCTCCCGTAAAGGAGCCCTTTTCGTGACCAAACAACTCTGACTCTATGAGTTCTTCTGGTATCGCGGCACAATTAACTTCTATAAACGGGCATGCCTGTCGGTTCGAATTCTGGTGGATTGCCCGGGCAACAAGTTCTTTCCCGGTCCCGTTCTCTCCAGTTATCAAAACCCAGCCAGAGGTTGGTGCAGCGATCTTGATCTGCTTTTTTAAGTCCTTGATCGGCTTGCTGTTACCGACCATTTCGTGTTCTTTACCTATTTTGGCTTTGAGTTCACGGTTCTCCTCTACCAACTGGCCGACTTTGGCTGCGTTCTGGATGGAGAGCAGAACTTTTTCGAGAGACAGTGGTTTCTCTATGAAATCGTATGCGCCAAGCTTGGTCGCTTTAACGGCTGTTTCGATCGTGCCATGACCGCTCATGATCACAACCAGCTGGTCTGGGTAGATGTCCCGAATTTTGGTCAGGGTCTCCATGCCATCCATTCCCGGCATCCAGATGTCGAGAAGAACGAGGTCAGGCTTCTCCTCGCTGACCCTCTCTATGGCACGTTCGCCGCTTTCTACTGAGACGGGTTGAAAGCCTTCATCCTGCAGAATCCCGGTCAGACTTTCGCGAATGCTTATCTCATCATCGACGATCAGAATTGATTGCATATTGCCTCTATAATTGGTGGTTGGTTCTGTGTCCTATGCGGCTTCCGAGGTTATCGGCAGCTCCACGATGAAGTGTGTCCCCTGCGGCTCATTGTCTCGTACCCGGATATAACCGTTATGGTCAGAAATGATCGTTGAGACAATAGCCAGTCCAAGTCCGGTTCCTGATTTCTTGGTAGAAAAGTATGGCTCAAAGAGCCTGGGCTTGTCTTCAGCTGGAATACCACAGCCATTGTCGCTTATTTTGAGAGTGGCAATTTTCAGGTCCTTGTTGAACGAAGTCTCAACAGTGATCAGACCGTTATCGTTAACTGCGGCAACTGCATTGTCGAGGAGGTTGATTGCCACACGTTTGATTTGTTCACGGTCGAGGCTGAAGGCTGGCAAGTCCGGGTCTGTCTGGAGCTGAAAATGAATTTCCTTGTGCCCTTCCTGAAAGAGCACCAAAGCTTCGTTAAGAACATCGTTGAGGTTGTTCAAGCTTGGGTTGCTGGCCGGCATACGTGCAAAGCTGGAAAACTCATTGACCAGGTTCTTAAGGTCATCAACCTGTTTGATGATCATCGTGGTGCATTCATCAAAAACGACGTCGTCTGGGCTGAAACGATCAAGGTAACGGCGACGGAGTCGTTGTGCCGAGAGTTGTATAGGTGTGAGCGGGTTCTTGATCTCGTGGGCAATCCTGCGCGCGACTTCACGCCATGCAGCCATGCGTTGCGCTTTAAGTAGCTGCGTCAGGTCGTCAAAGACCACAACTGTACCCATAAACTCATTATGCTCATCTTTCAAGGTGGTGACATTGACGAGCAGGATGATCTTGGTGTCCCCTGCCGGTAGTGATACCTGCTTCCGTATTGAATCTTTACCTGAGCCAATTAATTCCTTAAGGATGCCCTTGATCATTGGTTGATAGTCAGGAGTAACGATATCGCGGAAGTTACGACCAATGATTCTTTTCGTCTTCAAGCCGAGGAGCTTTTCGGCAGACTTGTTAATGGTCGTAATGTGCCCCTGGCTGTCAATGGAAATGACCCCGGCGGTAACGTTCGCCAGGACGATCTCCATGTAACGACGTCTTTGCTCGAGCTCAAGGTTTGATCCCTGTAACTCAAGGTTGGCCCTGTTAATAGTTTTCTGCCCCTTGCGCAAGTCGGCAGTCATGGTGTTGAACGCCTCGACCAGAGAGCCGACTTCATCTTGACTGTAACTGTCCAGGGTGACGTTGAGGTCGCCGGAGGCAACACGGTTGGTTGCGACGGCCAGTTCCTGAATAGGTTCTGTGATACCCCTGGCAAGGTGGAAACCGACCCAGGTTGAGAGGAAAATGATGACCAAAGCAATGAGCAGCAGGAACAGAATATAGCCTTTTTGAATTTTACCTTTGAGAAGCTTGGTTGACTTGTACTGTTCGAAGGAACTGCTGATCTCCTTCATCTTGTTGACCAGAGAGTAAGGGACGTAATAGTTGACGACGACGACCCCGACAACATCATCCGGATTCCAGTTAGAGTAGACTGGGACGATGCCACGTATCAGGTCGGCGCGGCCAATCGGACTGATTCTGGTAAAGCGGTTGCCCTGTAGCGATTCGCGGATACTGTCAGAATCTGGATCCGTAAACTCTGCCGTCGGAACGCTCGGGTTGACTGCGCGAACAAGCTCTTCCAGGGTCGAAGAGAAGACTTCAACGATGCCAAGGTTGTATTCCTTTTGCTTCTGGTGAATTAAGTCCTCAAGAACCGGAAGATTGTCTTCATTGAGAAGCTTTTGCTCCTTGATTGCTAGAGAGATCTGTTCCGCATAGTAGAGGGCGTTGCTGGCTGAATTTTTATAATAGGTTTGGGCAACCTCAAGTGATTCCTCGAGTGATTCCTCGATTTGACTGTTAAACCAGTTTTCAATTGAGTTGGTGATGAAGCCGGCAGAAACGAAAAAAAGCAACATCGTTGGGATAAGAGAAAGGGCGACAAAGGCAAGAACCAGCTTGCTTCTAAGTTTCGCCCCAGGTATGCCCCGTCGTCGTTCCAGGATTAGCTTGAAAATATTACGCAAGACCAGGAAGAGGCAGAAGATAATAAGAAGGATGTTCAGGTTGATCAGAGCCAGGACCAGGATGTTGCCAGAGAGAGGTATCTCTGTCGTAAGGTTGAAGAGCTGGCCCTGGTAGCGTAAAGACAGAGCGACCAGCCCGACGATCACCACCACGATTAACCATTCGCGGCGACGTTTGCGAGTTTCAGTCTTTGTGGTGCTCAATGTCTTTTCTGAAATTGTCTTCGGCATGAGAAAGTTCTATCTTTCCGCAATTTTATGTGTAAAAGAATCCTTATGCAAGCGTCAACTTCCATGGCCAGCTTTCTCTTGTCCACGATAACGTCAAACCTTGCACCCATGGCCCTCGGTTTCTGAACCTGCCATCTCTGGTGTTCAAACAAAAAAGGCAGCCGAAGTGGCTGCCTTTTCTTTATTCTCTCTGTATATTTTAACCCTTGGAGAAAGCCATGTCGCCCGCAAACGCCTGAGGAGACATCTGCAAGGCTTTTTCGACATCAGCCTCACTGAATTCCAGTAACTGCCAGCTCTCAGGTGTGTCGAGAAGTTTTTCTACCAATTGGTGGTTGATGTCATGACCGGCCTTGAATGCACGAACATGGCCAAGGATCGGGTAGCCAATCAGGCTCAGATCGCCGATCGCATCCAGAATCTTGTGACGAACAAATTCATCCTGGAAGCGTAGCCCCTCTGGGTTGAGAATTCGCTCATCGTCAACCACAATGGCATTTTCCAGGGAGCCTCCGAGGGCAAGCCCAGCTGCCTTGAGGTTTTCAACGTCTCGCAGGAACCCGAAGGTTCGTGCCGGGGCAAGATCTCTGCGGAATACAGATGAAGAGACCTTGACCGAGCGTTGCTGAAGTGCAATGCATGGATGTTGAAAGGCTATGTCAAAGGTGATGCGGAAGAAGCGAGACGGTATAATGCTGACACGTTTCTCACCGTCAATAACAGAAACAGGCTTGCGGATAGCGAGAAATTTACGACTTTGATGGTGGCGGCGTTGGCCCGCTTCTTCGATGATAGAAGCAAAGGGGGCCGCACTGCCGTCCATAATCGGTACTTCGGGACCATCGATGTCGATGTGCAGGTTGTCTACGCCGTAGGCGGCTAACGCTGAAAGCAGATGTTCCACAGTGGAGACGCGAACATCTCCTTTGCCGATAACTGTCGCCATTTGGGTGTCGACGACATTGGCCGAAGTTGCCTCTATCGTTACCGTGCGTTCGCCGATTTTGCGGTGGAAGACGATACCGGTGCCAGCCTCTGCGGGGCGCAGGGTCATATTGATACGTTGGCCGGTGTGAAGCCCGATGCCGGATATGGCGGTAGAGCGGGCAATTGTGGTTTGGCAGATCATGTTCATTAACTTCTGTCCTTAAGGCTGTCGTAAATTTTAAGACAAAGTTGATTATGCAATAATCTTACCAAAGCATTATCGCTGGATAAGGTCCTGAAATACAAGCATTATTTTTTTTGCTTCACGATGGGGGAGGGCTGGTGAGGTTTTATTGTTGCAACGTGTGTGTCTTGAAAGCCACAGGTCTGTGAAGATGTTTTCTGACTAGAGTCGACCCGACCGCAGAATGCCTATTGCCAGCCAGAGACCGAGAAAGCCAGCTATTGAATAACCTAAAAGTCCCAGCAACGGGAAGCCAAGAATCATTGGCCCTTTGTCGATTTGCATGACCAACGAAGAACCGACGATCAGGGAACCAATTACAACGGCAAAAGAGACCCTGTTGCTGGAGCGGTCAAGATCTGTGACCAGTTTCTCGAGGCCCCGGTGCTCCAGGTCTATTTTGAACTGATTACGATTAAGACGGTTGACGAATTCCTTGATATCTTGTGGCAGATTCTTTGCCAATGAACTGTAGGCCTGGACGATACGACCCGCCTGCTCGCTAATGTTTTTTGGACTGAAACGTTCTAAAACAAGTTTGTTCACGTAGGGCCGCATATGGTTGATCATGTTGAAATCTGGGTCCAGTTGGCGGCCGACCCCTTCCATGATCACCAATGCCTTGGCTAAAATCATGAAGTCAGCAGGGAAATGAATACGATGATGTGTGAGGATCTCGATAAACTCCGAAAGGAGTTTTCCTACCTTGATATCCTGTAGAACAATATCGTAGTAATCCTCGATAAAGTCGTGCAGGTCGCGTCTGAGGTTTTTCATGTCGGAGTCGTCTGTTAACTCCCCGGAATAGAGGAGCTGCGAGATGATCCGGTCCACATCTCTGTTGAGGAGTGCTTGCAACAGGTCAATTAGTTGATCTTTGAGGTCCTGACCGAGACGGCCGACCATGCCGTAGTCAAGCATGCAGATGACTTGATCGGGTAGTATGAATACGTTGCCCGGGTGTGGGTCGGCATGAAAGAGCCCGAAGTCAAGGACCTGCTTCAGGAATGCATCGGCACCTCGTCTGGCGATTTCCTTGAGGTCGTAGCCTTTTGCTGTGAGCTCTTCGAGTGCTGATATTTTGATTCCGTCAACGTATTCCATGGTCAGCACGATATCTCCTGTGTAATCCCAGAAGATCTTCGGCGTGTAAACTGTTTCGCTCTCGGCAAAGTTGGCGGCAAAGCGATCAACGGTGCGCCCTTCGCGGGTGAAGTTCAGTTCCCGCATGATGCTGCGACGGAATTCCTTGACCAGACCGACAGGGTCATAGAGTGCCACTGCCGGGACGTGTTGTTCGATCAGGTAGGCCAGACCCATGAGAACGTCAATGTCGGTTTCAACGATCTTTACGATGCCCGGGCGACGGACTTTAAAGACGACTTCTTCACCGCTGTTCAGCTTGCCACGATGAACCTGAGCAATACTGGCTGCAGCGAGGGGGGTTGTGGAAAATTCCGCAAAAAGTTCTTCTGCCGGGTAACCCAGCTCCCGCTGGATCTGGGCGTTAATCTCTTCAAAGGACACTGCCGGAACTTTGTCTTGTAGTTTGCTGAATTCATGAATGTAAGTGTTGTCCAGCACATCGGGGCGGGTAGAGAGGAGTTGGCCGAGCTTAATAAAGGTCGGTCCGAGCTCTTCCATCGCCAGACGCAGACGCTGTGGTTGATTGAGACGTTCGAGGTCTTTCGGAATCTTGTCAAGGCTGACAAAGCGTTTGCCGAGTTCGAGGTAGTAGTCGATATTAAGCTGTTCGACAAAGTGGCCAAAGCCGTACTTGATCAGAACCCCCAGAATGGTTCTGTAGCGCCGGATGGTTCGGATATTTCGGTTAACGCGAAGGATGGGCAGCATATTGCCTTCAGTTCAGTGCAGGAATAATTATTTAAGTTTTTTTTCCAGTTGGGCGACTTTCTTCTTCAGCTTGTCAAACTCCGCTGCTGTGACAACCCCCATGCGTTCACAGGTCTTTTTAACCTCTTCTCGGGCCTGTTCCATCAACTTTTCCTGGTTGTGAGCTGCGGCATCCTGAATCTTCTGCAGAAAAGCTTTGCCTTCATCCTCACTGATATTCATCTTTTCCTGGAGTCCCTGAAGTAGCTCCTCGGCTTTTTTCTGTGTCAGGGTCATTGCGCCAACCGCAGTCAGTAGAGATTTTTCGAGCAACTCGATCATGTTTGCCTCCTTGATGTGATGGAATGAAATAGTTATATCAATATGTTAGCAGGGGATGAGAGGCTTTCAAGCCGGATGGAGAAGATATTCAATCTCTGGGAGAGCCTCTCTCGCAGACGATTCTCCTGCGGCAATAATCTCTTCGGCACGATGAAACTCAAGCAGGGTGATTCCATCAAATGTCGGTCTGATGATCAAGTCCTGTGGGTTCTGGCTAATGTGCAGCTCGTTAATCAGGTTTTCCATGATGGCAACACTCTGTGCGCAGACACGGAAAATGTTCGGCGCTTTTAACTGTCCAGAGTCCTCTTCAAGGATCGTTTCTGGCTCCTGCCCAAGGGCCGAACGGAAGGCTTGTTCGATGGTGCGGGCACTGAAGAGCTTTCTCCAGCGGCTGATGTTTGTGGCGTCGCCATGTCTGCCTGGGAGAAATGTTTCCGGTGTTTGTTTCTTGACCGCAGGGATTGTGCAAACACCGATGATTCTTTCTGCGCCAAGATTCCGGGCAACGTTGGTTGGGATCGGATTGCAGAGGCCGCCATCGACCAGAAACCTTTGTCCGAAGCGAACCGGTGAAAAGATACCTGGAAATGCCAAGCTGGCCTGCAATGCCTCGAGCAGGTCCCCTTGTTTGATGATGATCGCTTCCCCGGTGTTGATGTCTGTTGCCGTTACAGCCAGGGTCTGTTGAAGGTCTTTGAATTCTCTGGCTGGGAGCAGCTCGGCGATGAAGGCGACCAGTTTCCTGCTGTCTGTCAGGCTTGATGTGGGTAAGACGGGGTCAAGCAGGCTGGCCATCTTGCGCCAGTCGATGGTCAGCGCAACGTCCTCCATCTGTGCGACCGGTACGCCGGCGGCATACATGGCTCCAATCAGTGCGCCTATGGAAGTCCCGGTAATGATGTCGACAGGGATTTTAGCCTCATCGAGAACTTTGAGGACACCGATGTGGGCAAGGCCTCTGGCTGCGCCGCTGCCGAGAGCCAATCCTAGCTTTGGAGAGGGTGAGGCGATGGTCATATCGTCTCCGCTGCTGATGGGCAGAGGTTCCCTTGGTTATCGTTTGAATAACCATAAAAGGAACGAGAGCAATAGCGAAATCAGGAGGCAGGTGCCAAGCGGGAAGAAGAAAGAGAAATTCTCCTTTTCTACACGAATGTCACCCGGTAGCCTGCCGAGAAAGTTGAATTTTCCGCCGTAGCTCAAAAACAGGCCGATGCCTACCAACAGCAACCCCGAAATAATGAGTAATCTGCCGAGGTCGTTGCCCATCAGTTGTTGCTGCTGGGATGGTACCGATCCTTTTCCGAATAGATACAGCCGCAATATTGTTGTCGATAGAGGCCCATGGCCTTGGACGCCTTGATTCCATCTTGCCAGCCAATTCGATAGTCATCGTACAGGAACTCTATGCCGTAATGCAGGCCCAGCTCTTCGCCCATTTTACGAATCATCTCGTGGTTCTGGTAACGGGAATAAAGAAGGCTGGTTGTGAACGCATCATAGCCTGATTTTGCTGCATATTCTGCGGCTTGTTTGAGGCGAGACTGGTAACAGTAGGCACAGCGATTGGTTGGCTCTGACGCCACCTGGGAAAGAAAATCTTCCAGCAGGTATTCGTCTTTGTAGATGACCTGGAGTTCGCTTTCAGCGGCATATTGTTCAACGGCCTCAAGCCGTCGACGATACTCCTGGTAGGGATGTATGTTGTGATTGAAAAAGTAACCTGTAACCAGGCGACCGGCCTCGCGTAAAAGGCGGACAGGATAGATCGCGCAGTTAGCACAACAGATATGGAGCAAGACGTTCATGGATAAGACCTCTTTATGGATTGAATAACTTCGACATCATAATATGATTTCTAAAAAAAGGCCAGTGGACTAAGGGGTTGCGTGCCATGAGAAAGGCTTAGGATGTTTTGTATGCCTTCTCTGGAGGCAGGTTCTGTTGCTGCCAGATTCGTCTTGCCAGTTTAATAGCCTGTTGACGATGTGGTTCAAAACGTCGACAGGCCCGCATCAAGTTGTCATGAAGGCGAACAAGGTCGGAACGATAGCGTTGGACAATTTCGGCGAGTATGAGTTCATCGTTGGGGAGAGAGACTCGTTCCTGGTCTGTGTAAGACGCCAGGATAAGTGCTTCGGCGATGAGTTTTCCAGAGACCTCCAGGGTGTGATCCTTGGTAAGCGTGCGTAAGCTGATCTTGTCAAAAAATTCTCCTGTGATCTCCAATACACCACACAGCGTGTACTCTGTCACCTCAGGCCGATAGAGGTTCATCAGGTAGTGCTCAGGAAAGCGTGGGATACCATCTTCGAAAACTTTGGAGGTGATTTCTTTTGGGATCACACTGCGTCTGCGCCGAGATTTTTCCCCGCCGGCGATGTCATGAGAGACACTTTCCGGAAGTATGGGGGTCGGACCGAAGATGTTGGCAAATTCTCTTTCAAGTAGATCCGGTTCCGGGATCATTTCCGTTTCGGGCAAGCCGACCAGGCATAAGTCTGCAAGGACCTCTCTCGTCGGGAGAGGCAGACCGTAGGTCCTGATGGCAAGGGGCAGTGCGTCGAATTCTGGCAACGATGACTGGTCACTGCAGAGGTGCCAGAGATACTTGCCCAGTTGGGTTTGCAGAAAAAGATAAACTCCCCAAGCCAGAGGCTCGGTTTCATCGGCCCAGTCAGGGCTGACTCCGCCAATCTTTTTGCTGCACAAGAGCTCAACCACGGATTCGTCTGCCATCAGCCAGATCTGGGTTGTTCCTGGCATGACCGTTGAAGTTAGCCCGAATGGGAGCTCAAAGACCCGGTTGTTACGATGGACTTTGACGCAGCTGATTGTTTGTGGGCATTGCGTAAAAAGGAAGCCTTGCTCTCCGGTCTCGATCATGGCGACCTCGGCAAGCTGATAACGTTCTAGCAGGACCGCCCAGAAAACTTCGACTCCGGGTGCATGATGCCATTCTTTAGGTAGAGCCAGAGAAATCTCTTTAGAAGCCAGGCCGACGAGGTAGAGCGCATCCCACACCCACTTGGGTGTTTTTCGCGGCAGCTCAAAGCGCCGACTCCAGACTTGGCGTAGCAGCATCAGCTGAGATTCACGCTCTTTGCGATCGAGAGAATGCTCCCCCTTTAAAATTGCCAGAGAATTTGTCAGGTTCTGGCCGGTGCTCAAAGATTGCAAGTCCTCAGCATAAGAATATGTTTCGATCTGTTCGTTCAGGGACCTTTTGAACGCCCAGCCGGCGAGATAAGAACGTGGGGCGACCAGCGAGCAGGGCTCTGCCGATGGTGGCCGATGGCAGTTGACGCGTAATGTGGCTGAGTCCGTGGACCATGGCAGCTGAGGGGCGTTGAGTCCAAAACGATGAGCGGCCTCGTTGATTAAAAGACCGACCATCTCCTCGGCATGTTGGTCATTGTGGGGCCATCCCAGCTGCCTGAGTCTGCCGGCCAGGTGGTGAAGCCTTACGGCGTCATCATCAGGCAGAGGTGGCTCAGCCTCCTGAATGGCGAGCCATGGATGTTGGTCCTTGACTAAGTCACTCAAGGCATAGTGGATGGCGAACTCAAGCCTGTCGGGTTGCAGCCCTGGTGGCAGGCGTTTTTGCTGAAGCAGGAAGAGTAATCGCCATAGAGACAGCCATGCCTTCTCGCGCGGGGCCTGTTCCACCCACTCATCATCTGCTGTTCTTCCGGCGGTCAGGCGGGCGCTGATCGTCAGGCCTGGTGCCAGCTCTTGCAGATTGCGCAGGCAGAGGTTGGCAAAGTAATGTTCGGAATAGCTCGCCGTGGGCGGCGCGCTAGTGACGGTCACGACTTTTAATCGTTCCAGAAGGTCATCGAGGGTTTGCTGAAAATCATCCGGCGTGATGCTATTGGCGGGCGGTAGGTCAAAAACGTCAAGGAGGTTCGCTTCACCTGAAGAGACGTTCCAGATGGAAACCTCTCGTGCAGCCCAGGTCGTGAAGTGACCGAGTCCGAGGGCGTTGGCCAGAGAAAGCCCCTCGCCCAGGACCTGAGCATTGACAACGTCAGGCAGCAGGATCATGCTTCCTGCCAGCTGACTGTCTCTATTGATCCAGAGCACCAGATCCGGGCCGAGATGCCCCTGATCTGTCAAGGTCCTTGGGCAGAGCTCCAGACGTTGGAAGGGCAGGCGCTGGGATTCAAGGCGTGCTTCAATCCAGGAGGCCAGTTGCTGGCGAAACTGTTGTAGCAGGCTTGGGTCCATGCTCATTATTCTGAATATGGTGATTGCAAAAATAAAAAGGGCCGTCACCATGACGGCCCTCGGGGTGTGTCAGCAGGGCAAGTTGCTTGCATCACCCCCCACAAAAATTAAGCTATCACAGGGTTTGGCCGTGTGACAAAGAAAAATCAACGAGAAACGATTCTTTTATGTAAAAAGGCTGCCTGGTTGCGTTGCTGCTCCGGGGGTCCGTCCCAGATGAGAATAAGCCAGATGAGTTGCAACTCGACCACGGGGAGTGCGATTTATGAATCCCTGTTGCATTAAGTAGGGTTCAATCACATCCTCAATGGTATCTTTCTCTTCCCCGATTGCGGCGGCCAATGTATCGAGCCCCACCGGTCCACCACTGAATTTGTCGATGATGGTTTCGAGCAGAAGTCTGTCCATCTGGTCAAAGCCCTGTTTGTCGACCTCCAGTCTTCCCAGAGCTTGATCTGCCATCTTCAGGCTGATCGTACCGTCGCCATCGACTTCCGCAAAATCGCGAACCCTGCGCAACAAGCGGTTGGCGATGCGTGGTGTTCCTCTGCTGCGGCGGGCAATCTCTGCGGCTCCTGAAGCGTCAATCTGTACGGCCAGAATCCCTGCACTGCGTGTGACGATGGTGGCTAACTCGTCGTGAGTGTAGAACTCAAGGCGGCTCAAAACGCCAAAACGGTCACGCAAGGGCGAGGAAAGCAGGCCGGCGCGAGTGGTTGCTCCGACCAGGGTGAAACGGGGGATGTCGAGTTTGATAGTGCGCGCCGATGGGCCCTGGCCGATCATGATGTCGAGCTGGTAGTCTTCCATCGCCGGGTAGAGGATCTCCTCAACCACAGGAGACAACCGGTGAATCTCGTCGATAAAGAGCACATCGCCCGGTTCCAGGTTAGTCAGCACTGCGGCAAGGTCGCCGGGTTTTTCAATGACCGGGCCTGACGTGCTCTTGATGTTGACTCCCATTTCCGCGGCAATAATATGGGCCAGCGTGGTTTTTCCCAGACCGGGAGGCCCATAGAAGAGAACGTGGTCAAGAGATTCTCCGCGGCCTTTGGCCGCACCGATAAAGACCTTGAGGTTCTCTTTGGCTTTGCTCTGGCCGACATATTCGGTGAGGACTTTTGGCCGTAAGGAGAGGTCAAAAGAACCGTCGTCCCCAGAGGTGTCCGCTGTAATCAGGCGATCTTCCATGGTCTTTGCGGTGAAAGTCAGCGAATCAGGACTTTCAATGCTCCTTTAAGGGCTTCTTCCATCGTCAGGTCCGGTGCCAGTTCCATAGACTCCAATACCTTGCGGGCCTGGTTCTCTTTATAGCCGAGATTGATTAATGCGGAAATCACATCATTACTGATATCTCCCACAAAAGGGCTGCCCGATGCGACACCCTCTGCTTCGGGAAGATCGTGAGCCGGACCGACCTTGTCCTTTAATTCAAGGACCAGTCGTTCGGCCGTTTTCTTGCCGATACCGGGCAAACTGGAGAGACGCTTGATATCACCTGACGCAATGGCTCTTTTGAGGTCACTGGCAGGGATATGCGAGAGGATATTGACGGCCAGCTTCGGGCCGATACCGGAGATGCTGATCAAAATGCCAAACAGTTCCTTCTCCTCCAGAGAGAGGAAGCCGTAGAGCAGAAGAGCATCTTCACGGACATGAGTGTGGGTAAAGAGACTGACGTCACCGGTTTCCGGCAAGGAATAGAATGTAGAGAGGGGGATAAACAGCCGGTAGCCGACACCACCAACGTCAATGATCACGTGGTCGGACGATTTATAAGCCAGTGTGCCGCGAAGCAGTGCGATCATCGAAATTCACTCTCTTTTAAGCCGTAGCGTGTTGTTCGCCTTGGCGTGATATTAACGTCGACCGGAGTTGATTGCCACCTGTCTCAGTGTTTGGCTGTTGGCATGACAGATTGCCACAGCCAAGGCATCTGCAGCATCTTCCTGGGCTACTTCCGGTAAATTCAGGAGAGCTTTAACCATGTGCTGAACCTGCTGTTTTGCAGCATGTCCATAACCAACTACGGCACTTTTGACCTGCAGCGCCGAATACTCATGAACTTCGAGGTTGAGATTGACAGAGGCTATGACTGCTGTGCCTCTAGCGTGGCCGAGCGTTAACGCGGCTTTCGGGTTTTTTGCCAGGAAGACTTGCTCAATAGCGACAGCGTCGGGAGTAAATTCCTTAAGAGCCACGGTCAGGCCGTCGTATATGACCTTTAACCTGAGCGGCAAGGGATCACTGCTGCGCGTTTTGACGATACCGTTATCGACGTGGCGCAAGCGATTGCCCTCGACATCAATAATGCCGTAACCGGTGATCCTGGTGCCTGGGTCGATCCCTAGAATTCGCATAAAGAAGGCTCGGGTTTTGCAATTTGTGGCTCGTGGAGAAACGAACCTCGAACCACGGACCATTTGGTTACATGATTTTTGCTAATTCATCTTCGCTGATGTCGAAGTTAGCATAAACATTCTGTACATCGTCATTGTCTTCGAGCGCATCCATAAGTTTGAGCATGGTCTCTGCTGGCTTGCCTTCGAGTATGACCTGGTTTTGCGGGATCATTGTCGTTTCGGCGGTTTCCCATTTCAGTTCTGCTGCGGCCATGGCTTCACGAACCGGGATAAAGTCCCCTGGGTCAGTGATGACTTCGTAGACATCATCTTCGTCCTTGACGTCTTCGGCTCCTGCTTCCAGGGCGATCTCAAAGATCTGGTCGAAATCGTTGTCTGCGGAAAAGGAGATCAAGCCTTTGCGGTCAAAGAGAAAAGC
Organism: Deltaproteobacteria bacterium; assembly: GCA_006226895.1. Lineage (GTDB taxonomy): Bacteria > Desulfobacterota > Desulfuromonadia > Desulfuromonadales > BM103 > M0040. The sequence goes on from SBFN01000105.1 coordinate 14,157, forward strand.
AACTGACCCGCTGACGCCAAGGTTGCCGCCATACTTGCTGAAGCAATGGCGTACATCGGCGACGGTACGGGTACGATTGTCAGTCAGGAACTCTACAATTAATGCAACACCTCCGGGGCCGTAGCCTTCGAAAAGACCTTCCTCGTAACTGACACCGTCAAGATCGCCGGTGCCCTTTTTGATGGCACGATCCACGTTGTCTTTCGGCATGTTGGCCTGTTTGGCCTTGTCGATTGCAGTGCGAAGACGCGGATTGGTATTCGGGTCGCCGCCGCCGATGCGGGAAGCAACCGTAAGCTCTTTGATGATTTTGGTGAAAATCTTGCCACGCTTGGCATCCTGAGCGCCTTTGCGGTGCTTGATGTTGGCCCATTTACTATGTCCGGCCATGGTCTTACTCCTTTGATGATTGTGAACTTGTAAACAGCGGCTTATCCTAGCATAGGGGATTGTAGCGGAACAAGCCTGAGAAAAGAGAAGCCGACCTTGCGGGTCGGCTTCCATGTACTCTTATCTCGTGAGGACTCTTTTAATGCTCTGAGGGGTTGGTGCGGTACTCGACAACTTTGATATCGTTCTGCAGGTCGTTGACGCCTTCTACTGAACAGGCCTGCTTTTCGGCAGCAGCTTTCTCCGCGTTAGAGTGGAGTTGACCTGCGAGTATGACGATACCATCTTCAACGCTGATCTCAAGCATGTAGGCGTCGATGTTTTCTGATGACAGGATTGCTATCTCAACTTTTTTGCGAAGGATCAGGTCTGTGAGTAGTTTTTTGCCGCTTGCCTTGACTCCCTCCAGGTTTTCGTCTTTTACACTGTCACAGATGACTTCAACCGCTTTGTCTTCTGAAAGACGTTGGGTGTTGATGACCAGGTCGTAGTGAACGCTGTCATCCCAGTCCCGGTCGAAATAGTATTTGATGAAGCCGGCTCTCTGCTGATCGCTTTTCCTTACCAGATAGCGGGCACGATCCGGGTCGAGCCATTCGCGCTCGGCCCATCGCTCGACACGATCTTCAAAAGGGGCGATGATTCGGGTTCGTAGAACGCTGTTGACGTCCTTGAGAAGGTCCTGACCGCCACGCCCGTAAATGACTACGTTGCCTTTTAGCGCAGCTTCGAGAATGATCAGTTCGATCAGATGAAGATCCAAAAACTGCTTCGAGTCGAGGGTGTCGACAAAATGTGGGGGCTTCTCGTCAGCTTGTTCCACAGCTTCGGCCGATAGGCCATAAGCTTCCGCTGCGGCCATGATCATTTCGCCGTCGATCAGTTGGTAGCCCAGTTTCTCAGCAACTTTATGGGCGACCGGTATGCCACCGCTGCCCATTTCTCTGGAAATCGTGATAATTGCCATTAGTCAACCTCAATGTTATGCGTTGAAAACTCGAGAAATACTATCAACTTGTCAGCACTGTGACAAGCCCTAAGCCGCTTAATTCTTTTCAATATTTTGGTTTGTAATCAAAAGTGTGCCGGGCCTCAACAAAACGAATGGTACGCGTTTTGGAGCGCATAACGATAGAGTGGGTTTCCGCGCCTCCCGAGTAGTAGCGGGTGCCACGTAGCAGCTCGCCGCTCGTCACGCCGGTTGCGGCGAAAACAACATCCCCGTTAGCCATCTCGTTACATTGGTATTCAAAGTCGTCAATGCCCATGCCTTTGGCGCGTTCACGCTCTTCATCGTTCATGAATACCAGTCTGCCCTGCATATCTCCACCCATACATTTCAGTGCCGCAGCAGCGAGAACTCCTTCCGGAGCGCCGCCGATTCCAAGCAGCATGTCTACGCCGCTACCTTCAACTGCGGCGGCGATAGCCGGAGCGACATCCCCGTCGGTAATCAGATGGATGCGCGCTCCAGCTTGACGGATTTCATCAACGATTTTGTCGTGACGGGGCCGATCCAGGATTACAACAGTGAGATCTTCAATGTAACATTTTTTCGCGTCGGCAACTCTTTGCAGGTTGACCGTTGGTGATTCGTTGATGTCAATGGCCCCTCTTGCCGTTGGGCCAACAGCAATTTTTTCCATGTACATGTCGGGAGCGTGCAGGAATCCGCCCCGAGGGGCCAGGGCAATCGTTGCGATGGAGCCATTAAGGCCTTTGGCGCAGATATTGGTTCCTTCGAGCGGGTCGACAGCGATATCCACTTCCTGGCCGTTGCCGCGGCCCAGTTTCTCTCCAATATAAAGCATGGGGGCTTCGTCCATCTCGCCTTCGCCGATGACCACTGTGCCGGAGATCTCCATGGAGTCGAGGGTTCTGCGCATCGCTTCCGTGGCGGCGTCATCAGCTGCTATTTTGTCGCCTTTGCCAACCCAGCGGCCGCATGAAAGGGCTGCTGCTTCGGTGACTCTGACCAGCTCAAGTGCTAGATTGCGATCCATCGGTGTTCTCCCGGGGTTTTGAGGTCGCAACAAAGACTTGTTGCGAGCGCTGCGTTGAGGCTCATTCTGTAGGGATCTTGTTTGAAATATCCCTGCTGCTTGACAGCGGCAGTCATGATGACATTTTTTATGAGTAAAGACAATTTTTTTTGGGTGCAATAATAGTGTTTTTTGAATATGGTAAGCTGCTGCTCTTGGGGGCTGACACTGCTCGTATATGGTTGAGTTACTTGTCGTCATCGATTGCCGTTTTCAGTTATAATGACACTTTCACAAGTATTAAGATTCTACTCAAAGAGGTTTGGTTATGAGATGTAAGTTTGTTTTCTCACTTGTTTTACTGCTGATCCTGCTTCCGGTTTGTGCCAGCGCCAATATCACTCGCAATCTGTCTCCCCAGGAGGCCTATGCGATGGTTGACCAGCGAAGTGATCTTTTCCTTCTTGATGTCCGCACTTTTGGTGAGTACCAGCAGGCACGGCTCGATGGGGCTCGTTTGATCCCGATTGACCAGTTTGTGAAGCGCCTCGCAGAGGTCCCCAAAGATCGGCCGGTCCTGGTTTACTGTGCCGTTGGCTCACGCAGCGCCCAGGTCGTTAATTATCTAGCCCGGCAGGGCTACCCTGAGATTTACAACCTGTATGGTGGGATTTATGCCTGGGCACAAAAAGGGCTTCCCGTTTTGCAGGGAGGGCCTTAGAGGGGAGCGAAGTACGCGCAGCGTGGCGCGAGTAACATCAAAAAACAAGTGCTAAGCCAATTGTAGTGCCGCCTTCTTTATTGCCAGGAACTATTGCTCCATAGCCGTGACGACTATACTCGCGACCGAAAAGCAGTGTAAGGGTCATCGCCACGATCAGTAACAGGCCTATGGCAATTATCAGTAGGTCAAATCGCATTCGTCCCTCATGGTTTCTTTTGCAGTCTTGATCTTTATTGCTTTAGCGTTAAGAAGAAAGTCTAACAGGTATGCAACCTCCTTTCATCTGGGCTCATCGTGGCGCTTCAATAAATGCTCCGGAAAACACCATGGCAGCGTTTGCTGCTGCCGTTGAACTCGGAGCTGATGGCCTTGAGCTTGATATTCATCTCTCTCGGGATGGCATCCCTGTCGTGATCCACGACGAGTCACTGGAGAGAACCACGGATGGCCGGGGGCTTGTTGCGGATGCGAGTCTGCAGCAGTTACAGCAGCTCGATGCCGGTGGTTGGTTTTCCCGGGAGTTTATGGGGGAGCCGATACCGACCCTTGCAGAAGTCCTGTCAGCGTTTAGTGGAACGCTCAGCCTGAACCTCGAGCTGAAAGAGTTTTCAGCCGGAGTCGAAGTGTTGTCGTTGCTGCGCCAGCACCCTGATGCTGAATTTATAATCTCCTCCTTCGATTACGGCTTGTTGAAAGGTTTGCGCTCGCTCGATGAAGAACTGCCGCTGGCGGTCCTTTTTGATGGCGGAAGCTGGCGGCAGGCGGTTAGGTTTGCCAACGAAATATCTGCTTGTGCATTCCATCCCGCGGGCAACCTGGTTTGCCGCAGAATGGTGTCTGCGTGTAGCAAGCTGGCCCTGCCTGTTTCAGTGTGGACCGTTGATCGGGCGGAACAAGCCAGAAGCCTGGTGAGGATGGGTGTCTCCGGACTCTTCACAAACGATCCAGGCGCGCTTCGCTCGGTTTGGCCCGGGCTCGTTGCCAGCTTGTAATCGACTCTTGTGCTCCAGAATTGGCTGCGTTAAACTGCCGGCTCGATTTTAAAGGAATGTCGGTTCCTGGCCTCCGGTCAGCTGCAGGAGATACAAATCTTTATGACCTCGCAAGTTCCCCCACAAGAAAACCCTACGCCCCTGTCCGCTTTGTTGCTACAGCAGGTGAAGAGCTCGGATGGTTTCAGTTTTGCAGACTTTATGCAGCAGGCCCTTTATCACCCGGAGTATGGTTATTACATGACCCCGCGTGACCGGATTGGCAAGTCCGGTGACTTTTTTACCTCCAGTAGCGTCAATGCCCTCTTCGGCCGCCTTGTTGCCCGGCAGTTGATGCAGATGTTCACTTTGCTTGGCGGCGGAGCTTTTCAAGTGGTCGAGCAGGGGGCCGGAGAAGGACATCTGGCCCAGGATATTCTCGATGCGATCGCAGAGGAAGCTCCAGAGTTTTACGCCCAGTTGAAATACACTCTTGTTGAGGTCAGTCAGGACAATCGTCAACGACAACGTGATAACCTTGAAAAACATATTGATCGAGTTGCCTGGAGCGCTACTGATGATTGGGCAATAGCTTCGGGTTGCTTCCTCTCCAATGAGCTGGTTGATGCCTTCCCCGTGCATCTTGTCGAGAAACACGATGGAGAGCTTCAGGAAGTTATTGTTACCACCCGCGAGGATGCTTTTGTAGAAGAGTTGCGTGAGCCCGCAGGGCCTGAGTTGGGTGAATATTTTAGCTGGCTCGGCTCGTCTCCTGTGGAAGGCAATCGTGCTGAAGCCAACCTGGCCGCTCCTGTGTGGATGCGACATGTTGGCAAGCGGATTGAAAAAGGCTTCGCAATAACAATCGACTATGGTTATCCGGTCGAAGAGCTCTATGCACCTTATCGGCGGGCGGGAACATTGATGTGTTATCATCGACACCAAGCTGACGATAATCCCTATGATCGTGTGGGCGAGAAAGATATCACTGCGCACGTTGATTTTACGGCTTTGCAGAAAGCCGGTTGCGAGGAGGGTTTGGAAGCACTCTGGTTCGGTGAGCAGTACCGTTTCTTGCTGGCACTCGGATTCTTTGAAGAATTGGTCAAGCTCGAAGCTGCCGCGTCGGATGAAAAGGAAGCACGCGCCCTGCGCCTGACCTTGAAGAATCTGATTATGCCGGAGGCGGGGATGGGCGAAACCTTCAAGGTTCTTGTTCAGGGTAAAAATGTCGGCTCCCCGGAGTTGTCCTGTAGCCGCGCAATCTCTGCGATCCCTTTCGGTTGAGAGAGTCAGAGACTGTGGATAGGGTATAAAATCCCCCCGGCTATGAAATATATTATTCTTTCTGTTAAAATGGTGCTGTTCCGGGTTAACGGAAGCGAACAAAGCAGGTTAGCTGCTAACTAACAATATGAGATTAAGGAGATAATTCGATGAAAGAAAAGGTCCAGGAAGTCCTTGAGCTGGTTCGTCCTGCGCTGCAGGCCGATGGTGGCGATGTTGAGCTGGTTGATGTTACCGACGACGGTATCGTCAGCGTCAGGCTGACCGGCGCATGTGGCTCCTGCCCCATGTCAACCATGACTCTGAAAATGGGTATCGAGAGAACTCTCAGGGACAAGCTTCCTGAGGTGAAAGAGGTGGTCCAGGTCTGATGACCAGACCGCCGTTGGAGGCCTCCATGATCAAAGTTAAAACCTTCGGCGAACCTTTACAGCCCTTCAAGGCGCAACGTGAGCTTGGTGAACTGGATGAACGAGTGAACCGGTTTGTCAGTGAAAACAACATTACCAGAGTCCTGTCTGTGAGTGACTCAACGACGGTCGAAGCAGGAAATACCTGTGGTCTGATTCGCGTGCTGGTGTACGAGGAATAGACTGTCAAGGTGTCGGTTGCTGACCATGTAAAAATAACGGGGGCATCTCTACGTGAGGTGCCCCCGTTGTCTTTGTGGGATGAGCCTTCAGTGTACAATCCGAAGGCTTAAGCGTCCTGTCTTTCTGTTTGATTTTTGATCTTGGCCGCCATCGCCTGGTCTACGACGCAGATGTGATTTTTTAGCCAGTCCCGCAAGAAGGTCAGTGTTTGCAGGGAGATGGCAGCTTCTCCGTGGCGGTGTCTGCTTTCCAGGTCCGCAAGGGTCTCCGCCATGCGTTTGTGTTCCTGAAAATGCTTGCTCTGATCCGGGGCTTCGCACTCAATCATGTAACGTTCTTCTTTGGCGAAGTGATCCTCCGTGTAATGCTTTAACGCTGAAAATATTGGCAGAAGTAATGCGCCACCGCTGCCATCCTGCATTGCCTCATAAAGGTCATTAATCAAGTTGACCAAACCCTTGTGGTCATGGTCGATCTCCTCGACGCCCGTTCGGTAACTATCGTCCCAGACAAACAGCATATTACTATTCCTTTGTAATTAAAACAGGGCTTTTAAAGAATTCCATAAAGTCAATATATACTATATTTAAAAATTTTAAAACACTGTTTGTTGTGTTTTTGTAAATTTTATGTGCAGCAATTATTCTGCGATGTAGAGACGAATGGAAGTGGTTGCTTATTGATGTGATTCGTGGAAAAGAGTAAGGCGGGTCATTATGTCTGTGTCATTTTGTTTGTCTGTTAGTCTTGTTGCCGCTACCTTGCTGCCCCTGAATAAATTCTGCTAACCGCAAAAGGGCGCCCTGCCGGGTGATGATTGCGCCATGAGGGCAAAGTTCCTGGCAGCAGAAGCAACGGATACATCGCCCATAGTCAATTTGCACGCCATGCTCATCAATGCGCATTGCTTCTGGAGGACAATGGGTCACACAATGTCCGCACTTTTTGCAGTCACTGGTGATGCTAGGTTGTGCGGTGATGGCATTTTTGAGTAGATTCTTGACGGGGTTCGGCAGTCCGAAGTTGACATCGGAATTCTTCGCCGGGCGGAAGTTGTCTGT
>SBFN01000068.1 GCA_006226895.1 Deltaproteobacteria bacterium
GCCTTGCCCGCTACGCGGGGACCCGCTGTCGAAAAGATGAACGTCGGCAGAGCGAAAACTCGGCTTACGCCTCAAACAGTTCGCCCTGCTGATCGCCGTTAATCCATTCGTCATCGGCTGCGGCAAAAGGGGTGAAAAACCAGGCAACTTCAAGCAAAAAAAACAATCTAAGAACACAAAAAACAGCCCAACAGATTAACGATCTGTTGGGCTATCATCGTTTCCGCCCTTAGGAGCAAAACCAAACTTTTCAGTGGATCATAACTTTAGGGTTTCGCTCTTGTTGTAGATAATCACAAGTTTTAATTATGTCATGTGCTTGTTCATCGGTCTGATGAATCGCCCCCGGCGTTTTTAGCCCCTACTCGGTGCCAAACACTTTTTTCAGGATATCCGTGGTTCGTTCAACCGGGTTTTGGCGAATTGCAGCTTCTTCTGCTGCGATGTAATGAAAAATTCCGTTCATCCCTTCAGTAACAACATAGCTGTTCAGATCGGCTTTGACGTTTGGCACAAAGGGCAGGCTGGAGTACTCTCCCATGACAGCATCGTAGGCCTGAACGGCACCAACCTGATTGATGGCTTGCTCGACGATGGGCTGCATCGCTTCGGCGAGAGGGGCAGACATCTTGTCCTGGAAATATCGAGTGGCGGCATCATCAGGACCATTGTAAATGCCCGTGACATCATCCAGCGTCATCGATTCTATGGAACTCCAAAAGATTTTCTTTGCGGGAGGGGTCGCTGCTTCTGCCGCGCGGTTCAGCTTGAGCTCCAGGTCGTCCATCATGGCGGTCAGGCCTATCGCCTCCAGTGCTTGTTTGACCCGTAACATGCTGTCGGGCAAAGGGATGTGGATTTCCGGGTCCGCGTTGAAGCCGTCGGCTTTGCCGAGTTGTCCAACGACCCTTTCCGTACCGACCCGAAGCGCGTCTTTGAGGCCGCTGGCTATGTCGCTGTCGGTCAGGTTGGTGATTTGGGGTGTCGTTTGTTCCTGGCGGGGCTTACTGACCGTATCCAGAAGTTCCTGGCCTGACTTGAGCCAGTCCATCTGGGCATAAGCTGGTGTTATGATAAGGCTCTGAAGCAGAAACAGAATGAAGATTGCGATAGCAACGACTTGCCGGGAAAAGTCTCGAATCATAACCTGTCTCCTCGGGGGTTTTCCCGCGGGATATGCCCTGAATGTTATCCCGTCACGGAAACGATCTCTTTGAAGGTGGTGTGTCCCTCAAACATTTTCTGCATGGCCAACTCACGCAAAGAGACCATGCCATCGGCTTTGGCAATTGCGTAGATTTCAGTCATGTCTGTGCGATCAGTGATCTTCGCTTTTAGCCTTTCAGTGAATTCGAGGACCTCAAAGATTCCTGTCCGGCCTTTGTAGCCTGTTCCGCGGCACTCATCACAGCCTTTACCTTCCCAAACTTTATAGTCTTTCTTCTCCAGGTCAAGATAGGTGATCTCTTCATCTGTCAGAGTTGTTTCATATTTACATTCCTGGCAGATGGACCGGAGCAGGCGCTGCGCGATAATACCGTTAATTGTCGAGGTGATCAGAAATGCCGGAATCCCGATATCAAGCAGGCGTGTGATGGATGACGGTGCATCGTTGGTATGCAGGGTGGAGAGCACCAGGTGACCGGTCAACGCTGCCTGCACCGCGTTGTTTGCCGTATCTGCATCACGAATTTCACCGATCATCAGAACATCGGGGTCCTGTCGCAGGATGTTCCTCAAGACAGTGCCGAAGGTGACGTCGATTGCTGATTGCACGCCGACCTGGTTGAAATCTTCCATGACCATCTCGATAGGATCTTCGACGGTGATGATGTTGATTTCCGGTGAAGCGATCGTTTTCAATGAGGAGTAAAGAGTTGTCGTCTTGCCGCTACCGGTCGGTCCGGTTACCAGAACGATGCCATTCGGTTTTCTGATAAACTCACTGTAAAGCTTGTATTCACGTTGGTAAAAACCGATCCGGTCGAGCTTCTGCATGAGAATCTCCGGATCAAAAATACGGATAACGACCTTTTCTCCGAAAGCGACTGGCAGGGTGGAAACACGCAGTTCGATGTCTTTGGCCATGTGCTCGGTTTTGATGCGGCCGTCCTGTGGGCGGCGCTTCTCTGCGACGTCGAGACGCGACAGCAATTTCAGGCGAGAGACAATGGCCGGGTGAAGATTGACCGGCACGGTATGGATGTTGTGCAGAACACCGTCGACCCTGAAGCGGATTGATGACTTGTCACGCTTCGGCTCTATATGAATGTCGCTGGCCCGCTGATCGAAGGCATATTTAAGCAGAAATTCCACCGCAGAAATAATGTGTTGATCGCTGCTTTCAATCTCGTCACGGCCGCGCATCTTGAAGAGCTGCTCGAGATTGGAGAGCTCGGAGCTGAGGCCCATATCGACCTGCGCGGCTTTAACCGATGCTTGAAAACCGAAAAATTCTTCGAGAATTTTCAGGACGTCACTGCGTGATGCGAATATTCTTTTGATCTGGATGCCGAGCGCATGCTGCAGGTCTTCAATCGGGCGGACATTGAAGGGGTCGGCTACGGCAATAGTGACCACGCCTTCTTTCTCATCGATCGGCACCACCAGGTTTTTCAAAGCAAAAGCCCTGGGGATCTGGTCGGTTACGACATCAAGCTCCAGCTTGAGGGGGTCTATCTTGATATATTCCATGCCGGACGCCTGGGCGATCAGCTCCGTTATGGCATCTTCAGTCAATTTCTTCTGTGTCGCAGGAATCTCCAGGCTAAAGGAGGTGATCACTTGGGCGGGGGAGGCCAATTCGGGCAGGTAAATCTCTTTCTTGGCCAGGTTCTTGGGCAGATGACTGTTCAGTCTTGCGGCCTGGGCATCGCCCCGTTTGAGAATCATCTCGTACTGCTCATCATCGATTCTACTGCGATGGTGAAGCAGCTTGGCAACATCCTTAATGGTCAGCATGAGCTTTTGCGGTTTCTTGTCGGTCGCTCGACGCATAGGATGGCTGCCTTCTCGAAGTTGTTTTTTGTCGCTGTTCGACATGCTGAACCTCATGCAATAGGGGAGGGTGTTTATTCTGCTTGTTTTACTGTCAGAATGACTAGCCGTTTGCTCGACTGCAGTGGATGTTCTTAAGCGCTGCTCACTTTAGCACAGAAAATTTGTCCTGCGCAGAGATTTCTATTCTTTATTATTGCGAAATGTCTGAATTTGCTCAAGGTTTATCTGAATTAAATGTATACGTCATGAAGGCGATATTTTTGCCGATTTGTCTTGCAGGGCAAAGGTAATAGGGTTATCTATCAATAACCTCTACAGTTGTTTTGAAAGGATTTAACTATGTCTTCTCAGGCTGATTTGATTGAACGTTACCAGACTCTTCAGGGCCAGGAAATTCATGTCGGCCCTTGGCTTGAAATTGACCAACAGCGGATTGATGCATTTGCTCGGGTGACCGGTGACGAACAGTGGATCCATGTCGATCCGCAACGTGCCGAAAAAGAGTCTCCGTACGGTACGACAATTGCTCACGGTTTCCTGACCCTGTCGTTGTTGCCTTACCTGACCCAGAGCAATCACCCTGATTTCTTCACCGACAATTATCCGGGGATGCGCCTGCGGGTGAATTATGGCTTGAACAAACTGCGCTATCCCGCGCCGGTTTTGTGCGGCTCCAAAATTCGCGCCCGGACAACAGTCCACTCCGTTGAAGAGGTCCGCGACGGGGTGCAGATTGTCTACCTTTTGACAATTGAGATTGAGGGAGAGAAGAAGCCTGCGTGCGTTGCCGAACAGGTGATGCGGGTGTATCCTTAGATTCAACCTCATTTTTTTGTGGAATAAACTTTTAAGCGAGGGAGCATTTATGTCAAACGACCTTGGCAAGTTCAACTTGGATGCAGAGAAAGCAGTTCTGGTGGTGATCGATGTTCAGGAGCGCCTGGTGCCAGCCATGCCTGAGGATGTTTATCTGCGCTTGCGTAATACGGTCGCCATGCTGGTTGAGGTCGCCGGTTTGCTTGGCCTCCCGGTTGTCACCACGGAGCAGTATCCTAAAGGGATTGGGCATACTGTCCCTGAGCTGGCTGCCGCCTGCAATGAGACAGTCATTGAAAAAGTCAGCTTCGGCTGTTGTGGCGAGGCGTCCTTTCTGCAGGCCTTGAAGAATACCGGCCGCACCCAGGTATTGATCACCGGAATGGAAGCTCATGTATGCGTTTACCAGACGGTGCTGGGCCTGCTGGAAGATGGTTACTACGTCCATCTGATTCGTGACGCAATCTGTTCGCGCAACAAAACGGATTACCTCGCAGGAGTGGCTAACGCGGGGCAGGCCGGCGCCGTTGTCACTACGGCCGAAACAGTCATGTTCCAGATGTTGCAAGAGTCAACGCATGAGCAGTTCCGTGCCGTGTCCAGGCTGGTTAAGGAAAGAGGTTAGTGCTGCGTCAACGGCAAACTGTCGCATCCAACTTGTGCTTTTGCGCGCCTGCTTCGTTATGTCTTAAGCCACTTAGTTACAACCACGTGACTTAAGAACTTAAGATATGCCTTGCTGGCACATAAATTACGGCGCTGCATTTACGTCATTTCATCATTGAGACGACACGAGCCGCGGTCGGTGCATAGCGAACGTCATAGTTTGTCTCGCCATGCGCCACGCGCGACATTTTTAAGGAGCTTTTATGGCCCGCAAGGTCTTCGTTGCTGCAACGGGACAGAATAGTGGTAAAACCACGACCAGCCTTTCACTCATGTATATGGCACGTAAAAAATACATCGGTTTCATAAAACCCTTGGGTCCCAAGCCTTCCGTCGCCAGAAATGGGATGGTTGCGGATAAGGATGCTGTCCTCATGGCTGAGGTTTTTGGCCTTGAGGATGACCTCCCTTTGATGTCGCCGTTGGTACTTCGCCCCGGTGATACACAGAAATTACTCGAGGGTGAGCTCTCCGGCGCCGAGATGGAACGGAAAATGTTCGATGCCATAAACGAACTGGACCGCAAGAATGATTTCCTGATTATAGAGGGTGCCGGACATACGGGTGTTGGCTCGGTTCTGGGCTTCTCAAACGCACGTGTTGCCAGGCTTGCTGATACACCTGTGGTTATGGTCACTGGTGGGGGCGTTGGCAATGTCGTCGATTCAGCGTACATGAACCTTGCTTTATTCGAGAAAGAGCAGGCTGAAGTTCGCGCTGTCCTGGTTAATAAAATTATTCCTGAGAAGCGTGACAAAACCCTGCGCTTTCTGGAACTCGCTTTTGCAAAGGAGGCGTTCAAGGTTGTCGGCGGTTTCAACTACCAGCCGATTCTGGCCAATCCGACCCTGCGTCGTATCAGCCAGGTCCTTGATGTCCCCTTGCATGGTAACCAGGAGGCTGCTGGACAGATTGCCCACCATATCCAGATCGGTTCTGCTGCCACACAACGAGTCACGGAGCTTTTGAAGGAGTCTTCTCTGGTAACAGTGACCAGCAGCCGTGATGAATTACTGGTGACCCTGGCTAATATTTACAACCTGCCTGAATATCGTCACCTGCTCGCCGGGCTGGTTATCCCCGGAGTCGCCAAAATCAGTGCAATCACACAGAAAATCCTGGATAACAGTGGCATCCCCTATATGAGGACGACCCGCACAACGGCAGATGTTTTCAATACTATCACTGATGACGTTTCCAAACTTAACGCCATGGACACTCAGAAAATTGACCTGATTATGGAACTTGCCGACAAGCGTTTTGAGTTTGGCGCACTGGATTCTCTGCTTGGCTGAAGTGAGCCGGCCCTGAAATTGAGTTGTGAGCAAAACAGGGACTCGAATTTATTCCCCGGGAATGCTATAAAAATGATTCGGAATTGTTATTGAATGACATATACAGGAGCATGAACTTATGCAAATAGCGCTGATCGGAATCGGTAAGATTGCCAACTACCAGATGCAGGCCATTACCCATACACCGGGAATCAAGCTGGTTGATGCGCATGACCTGGATGCGAATAAAGCCGAGGAGTTGCCGGGGAGTGTTAATTTCCATGAAAATCTGGAAAAGATGCTCAACAAATCGACGGCTGATGCCTTTCTCGTTTCGACTCCGACGTCCAGCCATTTCGAAGTCGCCATGCGGGTTATCGAATCTGACCGGATTGCGATTGTGGAGAAGCCAATCTGTACCAGCCAGTCTGAGATGGATGCCCTTTTAACTGCTGCGCGCACGCGTAAACTGCCACTCTACACTGCGTTTCACCCTGCCTATGGCCGCGAAGTTGATTGGTGGCGCGAACAACGTGACGCCCAAAACTTTGATCTCGGTGCTCTGCTTGGTTTTGATACTTGTTTCGCCGACCCCTACTACATAGACGGCAAGCTAACCCTGGGCGCGGTTGGTAAAGCCGGTGCCTGGTCGGATAGCGGTGTCAGTGGCTTGAGCGCACTGTCCCGATTGATCGACCCGAATTCTATGGAATTGGTGGATGGTCGAATGACGGTTATCCCTTCATTGGCATGCTCCCAAGTCCAGGGGCTGGCTGTTTATAGCTTTGTTGAGCAGAATAATATTGCCTATGGCATGGTAGATACCAACTGGACTCTTGGCAAAAACTATAAAACCACGCGCCTGCGTTACGAAAATGGTCTAGTCGCTTTGGATCACGCCAAAGAAGTGGCCACTCTGAGTCTGAGTGGTCAGGATTCTCTGGTGTTTAACCTGGCTACTGACAAGCCTCGCCTGGTGAATCACTATTGTGGTGTCTTCTCGGACCTGACAGAGATGTTCGGTAAGGGAGAGGACAACACCGAGCTTTCCGAAGTGCTGCATCGTTTGCTTTTCGCTGCGCTGCACCATTAATCCGTGCTTCTTGTCCCTTTAGGCAGAGGCTACCTTCATTTATTCTTGTCTGAATTGTAACTATGCAGCAACGCCTGCAAAAAATAATTGCTGCGGCAGGTTATTGCTCCCGTCGGCGTGCTGAAGAACTGATTTCGGCGGGCAGGGTGCGTGTCGATGGTCATGTTGCTGTCATTGGTGAAAAGGCAGACGATCAGGCTGCGGTTATCCTGATTGATGACAAGCCGCTGCAGTCGGCTGAAAAACTTGTCTATGTTCTGCTTAACAAGCCTCTGGGAACAGTTACAACGTTAAGTGATCCGGAGGGCCGTCCTGTGGTTACGGACCTGGTTAAAGACTTTGGTGTCCGTCTCTTTCCTGTCGGTCGCCTGGATATCAACACGTCCGGTTTACTGCTGTTAACCAACGATGGTGCCCTGGCTAATCGTTTGGCTCATCCGAGCCACCAGGTGGATAAACGCTATCTGGTCAAGGTGCGTGGGCAGCTGTCCAATGCTTCAAAGCGCCAGCTTGAAGAGGGGGTTGAGCTCGAGGACGGCATGTCGTCGCCGGCTAAACTTGTCAATCTGCGTATCAGTGGCCATCACACCTGGTTTGAGCTGATTATTCATGAAGGGCGCAATCGTCAGGTCCGTCGCATGTGCGAGGCCCTGGGGCATCAAGTCAGTCGGCTGGTCCGTACTGGCTACGCTTTTTTGACTCTGGACAATCTTGCTCCCGGGCAGAAACGTCTGCTTTCCGAACGAGAGGTCAAGCGTTTACAGGGGTTGAATAAAAAGGGATAAGAGTTAAGTTCGAATTCATAGCAGCCGTGAGAGTCTGGCTGCGTGTCTGATGCAGGCTCATCTGTTGTGGATGGGAAGCTTGCCGGAGGAAACGATGTCTATATCACTTGATTACACCAATATGATGAAGGATGCCATTGGCCCAGGCTCAGGTGTCCAGGACGAAGAACTCGCCGAACTGTCCGTTCAGACCAGGGCCATTCATCAACTGATCCAGAAACGGCGCGATGCTGGAGAGCTGCCCTTCTTTGACCTGCCGAATGATCAGGCCATGATTAGTGAAGTGCTCTCTCTTGCCAAAGAGATCCAGGAGCAGTTCGATAATCTCGTGGTCCTCGGTATCGGTGGCTCTGCGCTCGGCACCACGGCTGTCTTTAACGCACTCTGTTATGGCCACAACCTGAAGGATAAAGAGCAGCGAGGCGGTTTGCCGAGGCTGTTTGTCCTCGACAATGTTGATCCCGATGGTTTTTCGACGCACCTCGATCTCTGTGACCCCGCGCGAACCTGTGTCCTGGTGATCAGTAAGTCCGGCACAACTGTGGAGACAACCAGTCAGTTCCTGGTTGCCCGTCGCTGGCTTGAAGATGCGGTCGGAGACTCTTATCGCAAACACTTTGTTCTGATTACCGACCCCAAAAACGGCGTCCTGCGTGAATTGGCCGATCGAGAAGGCTATCGCAGCTGCGCTATCCCGGCAGGGGTCGGTGGCCGGTTCAGCATTTTTACGCCTGTGGGCCTGTTGCCTTTGGCTTGTGTCGGTGTTGATATCAGGCAGCTGCTCAAGGGTGCCAGTGAGTTTTCAGAATATCTCTGCCACGATGACCTGAAGACAAATCCGGCTTACCTGAACGCAACTCTTCAATATCTTGCCTATCAGAAGGGGTTGACGATCTCCGTGCTGATGCCATACAGCGACCGGTTGCGAGATATTTCAGACTGGTTCCGGCAATTGTGGGCGGAGAGTCTCGGTAAAAAGTACGGAACAGACGGCTCTTTACGAAATGTCGGGCCCACTCCTGTGAATGCACTTGGCACAACAGATCAGCACTCCCAGGTCCAGCTATATATGGAGGGACCCTTCGATAAGGTGGTCACTTTTGTTGCCCTTGACAGTTTTGATCGTGATCTTCCTCTACCGAGTTACGAGGCTTCGCCTCAGATGACCTACCTTGCAGGTCATTCCCTCAGCGAACTCATAGGCGTGGAGCATCAGGCGACTGCCGCAGCTCTCACCAGGAACGGCCGTTCAAACTGTACGATCAAACTTTCGGGGGTCACGCCGGAAACTGTTGGGGCACTGCTGTTCCTGTTTGAAGTGCAGACCCTTTTCGCAGGGTATCTTTTTGATGTAGATCCTCTCGATCAGCCCGGCGTGGAAGAAGGCAAGCTTTTTACTTATGCTCTGATGGGGCGGCAGGGGTACGATGAGAAGGCCGCAGAATTCAAGTTAATTCAAGAGCGTCTTGAACCACGAATTCTTTCCTGTGGTTGATTGTCTATTTTGTTGATTTTTAACGAGAATTCATTTTCTGCCTGGGCTCTCATAACTTGACAGGTTTACTCTTTTTAGTTTAGAGTCACATCTTATGTAAATTGTAATTTTTCTAATCGGGAAAACTCTTGGCTAATAAAGATAAACTCCTCGCAAATGCCCAGAAATTCATTTCCAAGGGGCAACTCCCAAAAGCGATCGGCGAGTATAGAAAACTTGTCGACGCTTTTCCTAAAGATGTGCGTAATCGGCAGAAACTCGCCGAGTTGCTCAGTCGCGACAATAAAAACGAAGACGCCTTAACTGAATATGAAGTTGTTGCGAAGCATTACACCGAGACGGGTTTTTATCTCAAAGCCATCGCGTTGTTCAAACAAATGCAAAAAATCGACGCGTCCAGGATCGATATTTATCACCGGCTGGCAGAGCTCAATGAGAAACAGGGACTGGTCGGCAACGCCCTGACAGAGTATCGCAACCTGATTTCTTTCTATGAAAACAATCAGATGTACCAGGAAGCGATCGAAGTTCTCGAGAAGATGCTTGAGCTGGACGCCGAGAATCTTAACTTTGCCGCTAAAATTGCTGAGTGCTACAAGGCTTCGGGCCAGAATGATGAAGCCCTGAAACGTTTTCAATCGATCCTTGAGCCTATCAGTGAAAAAGGGGAACACCTCAAGGTCATCAAGCTCTACGAGCGCTTTCTGGATATCTGTCCCGAAGATGACAGATCAAGAATCCCTTTGGCGTTGGCTTTTATCCACACAGGCTCTGCAGAAAAAGCGATTCAGCTTTTAAAGGGATTGCTAAAGCAGGCTCCTGAAGACACTGTTGTTAATCGTTGCCTGGCGGATGCGTATGTTGCCAACCAGGATTATTCCAACGCACAGCTCACACTCAAACATCTCCTGAAGCTCGCCGATGATGATCTTGATCTTCGCGCATATTATGTACGTATCTGTATCGATGCCGGCGAAATTGAGAGTGCCCGAGATCGCCTGGAAGAATGGAAAGATTCCTTCTTTCAGGCAGAACGCGTTTCTGTTCTAAAAGGTTTTTATGAAGAGCTGAAAGCTCTTATGGACGGCGATACCGTTGTTGCTGGCACGCTTGCTGTGATTTATGAGGCTGTTGGTGAAACGTCCAAGCTGGATGAGCTTGATACGTCTTCGCAAACTCCGGAAGCTCCCGAGGAGACAATTGACGCGGCCTTGGACGATGAGGCGATTGACGACGTAGAAACGCTTGATATGATCGGTGAAGTTGTCCCCGATGATGTTGAAGTTCCCGAGCTTGTCGCCAAAGATTCTGACGAGGATCTGCCCGCGGAAAAGGTTGTCGCTAAAGGCGTTGAACTCGATCTGGACCTGGATCTGGATCTGGAACTGGACCTTGACGGACCTGAGGTGGAGCTTGAGGCCCCAACTCCTGAAGTTGATGACGTATCATTCCCGGAGGTAGAGGAGGATGCAGAGGTAGAAGTTGAGATCGATCTCGATGACATGGGAGATCTGGATCTTGACTTTGACGAAGAGATCGCCTTCGAAGAAGAGGTCTCCGAAGAAGAGGTCTCCGAAGAAGAGGTCTCCGAAGAAGAGGTCTCCGAAGAAGAGGTCTCCGAAGAAGAGGTCTCCGA
>SBFN01000144.1 GCA_006226895.1 Deltaproteobacteria bacterium
ATATCGTACTGTTCTGCAACCAACTCAGCGGTGATCCCCATGGCAGCGAAAGATTCCGGCCAGTCTGCGACCAGCGTCGGGTTGGCGCTGAACTTGTTGCCGCCCATCGGCACCGTAGTCATCGACTCGACACCACCGGCAATCACACAATCGGCAAACCCGGCCATGACTCTCTCTGCAGCAAGAGCAATAGCCTGCAATCCCGAAGAACAAAAACGATTGATCGTCTGGGCCGGCACCTGGTAAGGGACACCGGCTTTAAGTGCTGCGAGCCGTGCCACGTTCATCCCTTGCTCACCTTCCGGAAAGGCACAGCCAAGCAGAATATCGTCTATCTGCATAGGATCAACACCGGTGCGTTCGACCAACCCGGCAAGGGCGGCGGCCGCCAGATCGTCCGGGCGAATGTCCTTGAACTTGCCTTTTTTCGCCCGGCAACCCGGGGTACGGTAACTGGCGAGGATATAAGCTGTTTTCATCTCTTCATCTCCCAAAGATTTGCGAGCCTACAACAGGAATAAAAGCCTTACCACAGAGTCACAGAGGACACTGAGAAAGCCTTAAAGACTTCACCCCATACACCATGATTTTCTCTGTGTTCTCTGTGACTCTGTGGTTCATATCTTTTTACAGGCTGTTAACCATGTTTTGAATTCCACTATATAGACTCTATTAATTACGCAACGGCTTGCCTTTTTTGAGCATGTGCTGGATCCTTTCGGCCGTCTTCTTGTTTCCACACAACTTGAGAAAGCCTTCCCGTTCCAGCTGCAACAGGTAATCTTCGGAGATCAACATCCCGGCCGGCACATCACCTCCACAGATGATCGAAGCAATCACACCACCCATTTCGGCTTCATACTCGGTAACAAAACCACCCATCTTCATATTCCACAATTCTCTTGATGCTCGCAGCCACACTGCGCCCCGGCGCCGGGACATCCAACGCCTTCAGCTTTGGCCGATAGTTGCTGGCCAGGGAGACGACTTTTTGCTTGGCATCAGCCAACAGACGGTCAATATCCATACTGATGCCATCTCCGTCTCGCATATAACCCATATCGAAGAGCTCGGCGGCCCCCATGGAAACTTTGGCCATACCCAATTGCTTGAAATTTTTAAAGATAAAGGGCGAAACATCAGCATCGAAACGTTTTGCCAAAGCGACCGCCCGCAGACACATCTCCTTGGTTCCGCCGCCAGCCGGCAAGAGGCCAACACCAATTTCGACCATTCCCATATAGGTTTCCGCATAGGCATTGATTGCTGCAGCATGCAGGCAAATCTCGCTGCCCCCGCCCAGAGTCATATTGAAAGGTGCCGCCACGACCGGTACCTTGGCGTACTTGATCGCCATGGTCGCTTTCTGGAAGGCACGCACCATCATATCGACATCTTCATAGGCGCCTTCCGCCAAAGCCACCGCCAACAGCATCAGGTTGGCGCCGACGGAAAAGTTAACCCCCTGGTTGCCGATCACCAGTCCGACGCCTTCATTTTCCGCCCGCTTGATCGCCTTATGAGTCATGGCCAAAATGTCACCACCGATGGTGTTCATCTTTGAGTGAAATTCAAGACAGAAGACCCCATCACCAAGATCAACGACTGAACTGCCGGCACTTTTTTCAACTACACCATGGCTCTTCTTGAGAATCTGTAGGTTGACCTGTCCTTTTTTGAGAGGACAAAGGCAATACTCTCCACGTTGCAGATCAAAGTATTCTTTCTGCCCCGATTCATTGAAACGGTAGAAACTTTCGATCTTCTTCAACACATCAGGCACGGCAACACCATCGCCTTCGGCTCGTTTGACAAAGCCGGCGACACCGATAGCATCGAGCATTTCGAAGGGGCCAATCTCCCAGTTGAATCCCCACTTCATGGCATTGTCGACATTGACCACGTCGTCGGCTATTTCCGGAATGCGATTGACGGTATAGATCAGGGTGTCACGCAGGTTCTTCCAGGCGTATTCTGCGGCCTTATCATGGCCTTCCACAACCATCCTGACTTTCTGTGCCGGGTCATCGACCAGCTTGACCGCCATAATGGAGGCGAATTTCGGTTTTTCTACCGGTTTGTATTCACCGTTCAGATAATCGTAATAAAAGATTTTACGCTGACCGTCGACCTGTTCTTTACGATAAAAGCCGGCCTTGCTTTTGTTGCCCAGCAAACCCTTTTCAACCATCTGAGTCATGAACTCTGCGACCCTGAACGTCTCGCGCTCCTCATCGTCAGGAAGGAGTTGATAAGAGTTGTTGCCGACATGGATCAAGGTATCGATACCGACGAGATCAGCGGTACGAAAGGCGGCTGATTTCGGACGGGCAGTCGCCGGTCCGGCGATGGTATCGACTTCTTCTACGGTCATACCCATCGAAAGCATATGCTCAATGCCTTTATAGATGGCATAAACACCGATCCGATTGGCGATAAAGTTGGGAGTATCTTTGGCGTGGACAATGCCCTTGCCGAGTCGGCGGCTAATAAAATCAGCCAACTCATCAACCACGACCGGGTCTGTCTCGCTGCAGGGGACAATTTCCAGCAAACGCATGTAGCGTGGCGGATTGAAGAAGTGAGTAACCAGAAAGTTCTTACGCACCCCTGGCGGCAACCCGGCCGCCATGTCGTTGACTGATAAACCGCTGGTATTGGACGACAGGATCGCCCCGGGCTTCAAGTGCGGAACCACTTTCTCGAACAAGCTCTGTTTGATCGGCAGATGCTCAATGACCACCTCGATTACCCAATCACAATCTTTTAGCCTTGGCAGGTCATCATCAAAGTTGCCGATCTCAATCTGACGGGCGTACTCTTGCAGGTAAAGTGGCGCCGGTTTCATTTTCAACAAACCCGCAAGACCCGTTGCGGCTATGCGGTTGCGCACCTGTGGCGTATCCAAGCTCAAGCCCCCGGCTTCTTCCTCACCGCTCAACTCCTTCGGCACCATGTCGAGCAACAGGACATCGAGCCCTGCGTTGGCTAGATGGGCAGCTATCGTGGCACCCATAACTCCGGCACCCAGTACGGCCAAACGGTTGATTTGCCTCATTTGAGTTCTCCATTATCCTGCGATTGATCATCAGAACCATTGCCATTGCGCAAATAAAGTCGTTCGATGCGATCCTGGTACTTGGCAGTAATTACCTTGCGCTTGAGTTTGAGGGTTGGAGTCAGCTCTTCTTCATCCACGGAAAAATCACGCGACAGAAGAATGAACTTTTTGATGGTTTGATAGGAAGGTAATTTGTCGTTGATTCGCTGCAAACGATGGGCATAACGATTCTGCACCTGTTGATTCGTTACCAGGTCTTCCATGTCGAGGTAATCAAGGTCTTCTTGCTGAGCCATCTGGATCAAGCGTTCCAGATTCGGCGTCAGTATTGCCACGAGGTAAGGTTTACCATCACCATAGACAAAGGCCTGTGAGATGTACTTGTCCATCCTGAGCACATTTTCAAGGGGTTGCGGCGCGATGTTCTTGCCGCCGGAAGTGATGATGATCTCTTTTTTTCTGTCGACAATATAAACGTAACCATCTTCGTCGATCCTGGCGATATCTCCAGTTTTCAACCAGCCGTCCTGCATAACCCGTTCAGTCTCTTCCGGAGCCTTGTAATAGCCCTGCATTAAGAGAGGGCCACGCACCAGGAGTTCCTCGTCACCGGCAAGCTTGACCTCCGTTCCCGGCAAAGGGGTTCCCACAGAGCCGAATCGAATTTTCCAGGGACTGTTCAGGGTCACTGCGGGGCTTGTCTCGGTAAGGCCATAGCCCTCAAAAGTCGGTATGCCGATAACCCACATGAATTCATTAATGAGTTTGTCGAGGGGAGCGCCGCCGGAAACAAAATACTTCAGCCGCCCGCCAAAACGTTTGCGGATCTTCTGAAAGACCAGCCAATCGAAGAAGCGGTACTGAAGGCCGAGCAAACCTAACGGTTTGGGATCTATGTAACGACGTGAGATGAACTCCCGGCCGACCTTGATCGCAAGGTGAAAAAGGCTACTGCGGATTGAAGACATTTTGTGAACATCCTCGTATATTCGCGCGTAGATTTTTTCGAAAAGTCGCGGCACGCTCACCATAACGGTCGGACTGGCTTCCTGCATATTTTCGACGACTTTATCGATACTTTCACAGAAAGCCACATGACAACCCGTCATCAACGGCGCGTAGTAACCTGCCGTGCGTTCAAGGACATGACTTAAAGGCAAAAAGCTGAGGAACGTCTCGTTCTTTCCAAAGGCTTCCAGCTTCTCCAGGCCATAATGAGCATCATAGAGCACGTTGCCTTGGGTGAGCATGACTCCTTTGGGGACGCCCGTGGTACCCGAGGTATAGATGATTGTGATCAGGTCTGTAGACTGGACGGCATCGATACAACTTTCAATCTTGCTGCGTTCCTGTTCGGAGACCGGATAAGAGTCTTCCGATAGTTGGTAGAGGCTATAAACGGGGAGCTCGTGACTGCCGAGAAAGCGATCAAAGGAGACAACCTGTTCGAGTTGTGGTGTTTGTTCGAAGACGCCAAGCAGCTTTTCGTACTGGATCCTGTTCGAAACAAAAACAATTTTTGCTTCACAGTGATTGATGACATAAGCGGCCTGCGCAGCAGTATTAGTCGCATAGATCGGAACGGTGATGGCCCGTACACACTGAATCGCGAAATCAGCAATCGCCCAGCCCGCACGGTTTTCGGAAAAGATCGCCACCTTGTCACCCGGAGCGACACCGGCCTTGAGCAATCCACGCGCAGCCATAAGCACTCTTTCGTAGAAATCGCTGTAGCTTAACGATCGGAAGCTCCCCTCTTTCTTATAGCTGAGGGCGGTCCGGTCGGCGTAGCGCTGCGCATTGGTTCTGAGCATTTCCGGAATCGACTGATGCGGCAATTCATACATGTGAGGAAAGCTCCCTGGCTGGGCAACAATAAAAGCAGGCATCACGACGTCGGGCTTATGCGGTGATTGTTACTAAGTATATCAACAGGTAGGGGACGAGCAAGGAGGGAAGATAGCAAAAGCACTGAAATGACAAACTATTCGGTGATTAACCAGAGAGCGGCCAGGCATTCCAGCGCTGCACAAGAGAGAACTCCTGCGACAAGGCGAGAGCAGCAAGGGAATGTCGGGAAAGCGGGAAGCTTCTCAGCCACCAACGCCCATCGCTGGTGCATGAACCAGCAAGATGTGCAAGCCCGATATCCTGGTCAGGATCCGAGAATCCACCCCCCTTGCCTTTCAGCCAGGCTTCCTTGCGTGTCCAGATGCGATAAAAGCACCTGAGCCTGCGCGGTTCGGGACAAGCACGCAGCCACTGATTTTCGGTTTCGGAGAAGAACTTTTGGGCCAGCTTGGCATAATCCAGCCGGGGGTTAATTGTCTCAACATCAACACCCACCTCACCTCGGCCAACTACGGCACACACCCCCCAGTTTCCGGAGTGAGCCAGGTTGAACGAGAGCGAATCAATAAGGCCGACGAGTGCAGGCTTGCCTGCGGGGCCATAAGAAAAACGGAGGGATTGTGGCTCTCGGCCCAGGTAGCCGGAGAGAATCTGACGCAAGCGAGCGCGGGCGACCACTAAAGCTCTGCCTTTATCTGGGCTACGCAGACGTTTGGCACGTTGCAGCTCTTGTTCATCGAGGAGATGTTCGAGGGAACTCGAACAGCAGAGCGGAAAACGCCAGAGATGGACTTCATCTGACTTCAAGTCAAGAAGTGGCGGTGGGTCATGCCATGGAGTTAACGTAAGTGGCATAATGAAGACTCAATTGAAATGTTATCAGAGACAGTTATTCGGCCAAGCTTTCTCGACATTGTTCACAAACGCCATGGCTTGTTTTGCCAAAAGGTCCCTTGCGCTGGCCGAGAGAGGTGCCGCACCATGCACAGACCACGTTCATTCTTTTTTCTTCCTCGTAGGAATCTATAAACTTTTCCAGAGTTGTCACGTCTGCAGAAGAAAGGTTTAAAAACTGTAGCCCGACCCCTGTGGCGTAATCGGGCTTAGGCCGATTTTTGTCACAATTTATCCATGCGACCCGCGCATCACATGAGAGGGGCAGCCCCCCTTCCTGGCCGGGGAGAGAAAAGGAGAGGGACAAGGTGTCATCAACGTCCAGGGGTAATCTGGTTCTAAGGTAAAGCCCACCGACACTCAGATTACTACTGAGGCCAGAGAGGTTAATTTCAGGCAAAGATTTATATTTGATTGTTGCCTCAAAGATAACCCTCTCCATAAAACTTTTAGCAACTACATTTTTAGTTTCTTCTGACACCAGCGTTAACCTCCCAATATCTCAGTCATCGTCTCAAGTGACCTGCAAAGCGGAAAATCCAGGGGCAGGGCCTATTGAGGAATTCAGTTCATCGAGTCACTAACCATTCACGCAAACGCTCCATCCCCTCGTCAAAAGAGACTTCAGGTTGATAGCCAAAATCATTTTTTGCCGCGCTGAGATCAAACCAGTGCGAGGTGGATAGTTCCTTGGCAACAAAGCGCGTCATCCTCGGTTCGCCCTTGAGGTTAAGCAGCCCATAGACCTTCTCAAGGATGGCACCGATTTTGTAGGCCAAAGAAGGAGAGATGGTACGGGTCACCGGTGGCAGGCCACCCGCAGCGAGGATACGATTGATCACATCCCAGATCGGCAAAGGTTCTCCTTGAGAGAGGAAATAAGCTTTGCCGGAAACGGCGGAGCCGACGTCAAGGTGTTCGGCGGCCTGCAGGTGGGCAAGCGCTGCATTGTCAATATAGATGGTATCAACCAGGCATTCGCGGCTGCCGAGCTTACGCAATGCACCTTTGGCGCCACGTTCAAGAATGCGCGGGACCAGATGGTTATCTTCCGGCCCCCAGATCAGGTG
>SBFN01000198.1 GCA_006226895.1 Deltaproteobacteria bacterium
TGGAAGGCACCGGCAGCAAAAAGTCCAGCAAAGATCAATCCGATGCTCGAAGATGTTATTTCACCAAAGGCGGAAATTCGTAGGAGCCTGCCCTTGGGTACAACGTAATCATTACGACTATTTGCAATATTGTCCGTGGCTATGAGCTGCATCCCACGACTCAGGTCAACGTCAAACAAATAGGCTGAACAATGAGAACAGCGATGTATGGCAGAGAAAGCTTTTGAAGCTTTGCTTGCAACCTCCGAAATAACAGGGAAACCCTTATCGCATGAACAATTCTGCAACATAACCTAATCTACCGAGAGTTACCGGGCTGCTTCCCCGAGCCTTCTACAGAGGGATAAACTCAACTTTATCACTCAAGCTTCCATCCATGATTGCCGAGACCTGAGACTGTCAAGAACACTAGCAAATGGAGGAGTCGTCAAATGTCACAACAAAATCCCTGTCGCAGCATAGGCAGGTCGCTATAACGCTTTTCTCAAACTTATAACCAAAACTCAAAAAGTAATTTAACGGGACATTATTGATAGTCTCGCATTTATCACACATTGCAGTCACAGCTCTTGTCTCTAACATCGCATCCGTCCTTACCATCAAGGTTTCAATTCTTCACAATATACCAAGAACATCTCAAAAAAATCTCACAACCAGCTCATCACCAAACGACAGCCTAGAGGTTAATGCTCTAATCATCTTCCGCAACTTGCGGGCTTTTGCTTAACTCTGCCTGCTCTTTTCCCGGCCTATGTCTCCTGAGCGAGCTTTTCAAAACGCTGCCTCCCAAGGATCGGCCTTGAGTATTGGTAATTATCCATGTTAAGTTTCGTCGCCTCTTCGACACCTGAGCTGTAAAGAAACTATATGATTTTGCATGGGACTTTCGTCAACATAGGCGCAGTGATTGCCGGCTGCCTGATCGGCCGATTGGCCGGTCGCTACCTCTCGACCAGGATGCGTCAAACCCTGATCTGGCGGTGCTACTGATCGGCCTGCAACTAGCCCTGCAAAGCAAGCAACTCATGATCGTCATCGGTGGGCTGATCTTTGGTGGCCTGATCGGCGAACTGATTGGCATAGAAAAACGGCTGGAAGAGTTCGGGGAGCGCCTGCAGAAACGTTTCTCAGGAATGGGCAAGATCGCAGAGGGCTTTGTAACTGCGAGTCTGCTTTATTGCGTCGGCGCCATGGCAATCATGGGTGCACTACAGGACGGCTTGGGTGGTCCGCCGACAATCCTGTATGCAAAAGCAGCTCTTGACGGCGTAGCCTCCATCGCCCTGACTTCGACTCTCGGCATCGGGGTCATCTTTTCCGTAATTCCACTCTTGCTTTACCAGGGTGGCATTACCCTGGCCGCAGAGCTTGCTGAAACCATTCTGACCGAACCGGTTATTACCGAAATGAATGCTGTCGGTGGCTTACTGATTGTCGCCATCGCTATCGACTTGATGGGCATCAAGCGATTGCCTGTGGGGAATCTGCTGCCTGCGGTGTTTGTGGTGGTAGCGCTGCTTTGGGGGTTTGGGATGGCCTGATTGAAGCTCGTACAATAGCCGGATTTAGCCTGCTTTATCTTTCTCGGCAGAACCAGGCAAAGCCCCGATTGGCGGCACTACCGGCAATGAAACAACAAAGCGCGCACCTTTTTCACTGTTGACAACCTCAATCTGACCGTGATGATGCTCAATAATCCGGTGAGAAATAGAAAGCCCCAGCCCGGTGCCTTTGGCGAATGTCGAAAAAAACGGATTGAAGATATTTCGCATCACTTCAGGACTGATTCCTCCTCCGGTATCCTTAACTTCGACCACCACGGCTTTGTCACCACGCAAAGACCCGGTTCTCGCACTAACAGTAAGAACTCCGCCATCGTTCATCACCTGACGAGCGTTGATTGTCAAGTTCAGAAAGACTTGGCGCAATTGCCGATAATCACCGAGGATCACGGGAAGTCTATCGGCCAAAGCATAATCAAGCTTAATACCTTGCCGCTGAAAATGGTCATCTTCGAGATCAAAGACCTCTTGCAGAACCTTCTTTAGGTTGCACTCTTCAAAACAAACCAACTGTTTTTTACTGAAAGAGAGAATGTTGCCGAGCATCTCCTCCATACGTTTGACCTCGCGCGCTATGATCGCGGCGTATTCGTTAGCTTTTGGCTCTTGCAGTTCTTGTTTGGTGAGGCGCTGAGCAAAACCTCCGATGGAGACCAGTGGGTTTCGCAGTTCATGGGCGACCTGTGCGGCCATTTCGCCAAGAACGGCCATCTTTTCACCATGGATCAGCTGTTCCTGGATATCCTGCAAATTAGCGTGAGCCATTTCCAGCCGCTTTACCAGGCTGGCATTGCCCAGAGCCGACCCCGCCTGGCTGGCAAAAAGTTCCAGAAAGCGCTTCCGCGTCGGCGGGATCTCCTGCAGGCTAAAAGGGTTATCAACCAGCAGGACGCCGAGGACCTGGTCACGTCCGGCTAGCGGGGCACAAGCGTAGGGCCCCAACTCAAGGGCTTCTGATAGCTGGCGACCACCCGCTGGTTCTCCGTCAGGGTCGGCCACCAGAACGACTTCTGCAGAAAGAAAAGCCTTGGCCAGAGCATTGTCATCAGCCTTAAGATGGAGACGTTGCTTGACCACTTTTTGGTTAAATTTATCTCTTCTTTGCGCCTCACGAGACGGCTCGTCCAGATGCAGCTGATCCCACGCCAGGTGGTCCTCTCCTGCCGGCAGGACCAAAGAAGCCATATCGAGAGAGACTCCCAGCATCCCCTGCAGCATGCCCGTTCGCTTGTTGACCGTAAAAAGCGTTGCCCTTTCAAAACCACCCGCTTCGACGCCCGTTGCCGCAGAGAGCGTCAGGTGGGCCAATTCGTCCAGGTTGAGTGTACTGTGCATGGCCCTGGACATGCGGTAGAGCAACGACGCTTCCTGATGGGCGACTTCCTGCTTCTTTTCAGCAATCACACGTCGCTGCAGTTCCTGATTCAACTCTTCATAGGACTGCTCGACATCTTTGAAAAGAGTCGCAAAAGGAGAGCGGAGGGTTCCTTCAACCATGACGTAATAAACAAGGACAGCACTACCCAGTTTGCAATAGTGACCGAGTGAATGGATGAAGCCATAGGCACCCGCATCAAGGATGACTATCAACTCCGACAGGGTACTCATGAAGATTGCCAGGGAGAACAAAACCGTGAGATGTTGAGTCAGGTATTGTCTACGGAACACAAGCAAAAACGCCGACAGACAGAATAAGCCGATGAGGGCATATTCAAAATTCACCTTGAAGCGAGAGAAGCCTTGTCCTTCTACAAAACAGCTCGGGAAGATTTCAATCGGCCACACCAGTGCCAGGCAGCCAATGCCGCTTAGCAGGAACCCAAACAGCCACTCCTTGTCGGTAAAATAATCTCTTCGGCCCAGGCTGAAGATCGCGCACAGAAAAGCAAAGGCACCCAGAGTTCTGGCGATTAACCACATTTGAGCGGTCATATCGGGGCTGAGTGCGGAGGCAGTCGGCACGCTTTGTGAGGCTAACAGCAGCAGAAGATCAACCAACCCTGCTACAAAAAAACCGACACCCAAGATCAGAAAGAATTGCCTGCGCACCAGTTGCCGGGTGTTCCACCCGATCAGGAAGACTGCGACCAACAATATAATACTGGCGATTTCTACCAGGGCATGAGCCAGCGGCAGACTAAAACGACCGAGCAAAACAAGAAAAAGGCCGACCGACATAAAAGATGTCAGCGCGGCCTTAAGAGATAAGCGAGGGAGTATTGAAGAAAAATCTATGACAGAGGGGCGCTGTTGCTGAGCCTCTGCGTCGCTGAGTGGTCTAGATTGATCGACCGGCATGACCTCCTCCTGTCTGCCGGTGAAGACTGGGAGATCAGCCGATTTTTTCCTGGCGCTCCTGCTCAGTCTTGCACTCGATGCACAAGGTGGTAACCGGTCTTGCCCTCAGGCGCGCGTCACCGATCTGGTCACCGCAATCTTCACATTCACCAAACTCTCCGGCTTCAATGCGATCGAGCGCCTCGCGGATTTTGCCTATCAGGCGGCGCTCGCGATCACGGATACGCAACTCGAAATTGCGATCAGACTCCAACGATGCACGATCCGTAGGATCGGGGAAGTTGGTCTTTTCGTCAGTCATCTCTGAAACCGTCTTGCCGGCATCGTGTAACAACTGATCCAACTGTTCCTGAAGGAGCTCCTGGAACTCCTCCAACTTCTTTTTATTCATATAAAACTCCTCAACTGAACGGGCACAAATTAAATGAATTTGATCAACAAGTCAACTTAAATGCCTGTCCATCATCTAAACTGAGCAATCAACACATAGACCAGAGCAACAACGGCAAACCAAACCGTAAAAACATCAGCATGCCTGAGAGGCGGTTGCTTCGCCAGCTGCTGCGTTTCTTCGGTCACACATCCTTCGGGAACAGCGGCAATCAGACCTTCTAACAAAGCGGGAAAGTCCTGGTAGGAGTTGGAAATAATCAAAAATTCGTCAGGGCCTGCCATCAGCGTCAGGAACACCCGATTGCGAACCCGCACCGTCTCCAATGCAGTCACCTCGGAAAACAACACCCGCCGCTGTCGAAAAGGCCGAAAGGCGGTCACACCGTCCTGATCAACGACCACGCGTCGGAACGCTGTCTCTACAAAGAGCACCACCAGGGGCATGATCAGTCCGACCAGAATAATCACCTTGGCAGTCGCCTGACCCTGAACAAGGCAGACGATCAGCAAAACGGCTGTCAAAATAATCACCAGAGCCATCGGGAAAACAAAAGTCCGGCGAATTATAAAGGTCCGTGTCGGATTCACTTGGCCGGCTCCCCGTGATTAACAAAGTGGCCGCTGCGACCACCTTTTTTTTCCGCCAAACGTACATGATCAATCGTCATAGCTTTATCAACGGCCTTGCACATATCATAAATCGTCAAGGCGGCGACCGAAACGGCCGTCAAGGCTTCCATCTCTACACCTGTCTGACCATTAACCTTGACCGTTGCTTCGATGCCGACAGTTGCATTGTCCCGCTCTGGAGTAAACTCAACAGTCACACTGTTGATCAGCAGAGGATGACAAAGAGGGACCAAATCAGAGGTTTTCTTGGCCGCCATAATACCTGCCAGCCGGGCCACTGCGAAGACGTCACCCTTCTCTACCTTGTTCTCCAGAATACGCGCCAGGGTTTCCGGCTGCATCCTTACTTCACCGCGGGCAACAGCGATCCTGCGGGTGTTCTCTTTCTCACCCACGTCCACCATAATGGCCTTGCCTTCGCTATCGAAATGAGTCAACTCACTCATCGCTCGTTCCTCGCTTTTTTGGCGCGTGGCGCGTGGCGCGTGGCGCGGGAGAATTTAGAGGAGCCGGGATCTCGACCCTGTCTATAATATATAGTCAAAAAAACCTATCTCTTATCACTTTTCGCACTACGCGCTACGTTAGTTAAACAAATATTCCATTGCCTCAGCGGCACTGCGTACCCCGATCAACTTGATTCCTTTTGGCTTCTCAAGGTTTTTCAGGTTGCCTGCCGGCAACAGACAACAGTTGAAACCGAGTCGGGCCGCTTCATTCACGCGCATCTCCGGACGGGAGACGGCACGCACCTCCCCGGTCAAGCCAACTTCACCAAACAACACGGTGCGCTCATCAATCGGCCGATTAAGATGACTCGAAGCCAAAGCAGCAACCACACCAAGATCGACAGCTGGCTCGGCAAGTCGCACACCTCCGGCAACATTAACAAAAATATCCTGAGCCAACAGAGAGTAGCCAACCTTCTTTTCCAGCACCGCCACCAACAGCGATACCCGGTTGGAATCTATCCCCATCGCCGTGCGCCGTGGATTACCATGAGCGGTACCAGAAACCAGCGCCTGCAACTCCACCAGGATCGGCCTTGTCCCTTCAATGGCGGGAACAACGATACTTCCGGCAGCATCTTCCGGGCGTTCCGCCAGGAACAGCTCCGAAGGATTCGGCACCTCGCTCAAGCCGGCGTCCTTCATTTCAAAGACACCGATCTCGTTGGTTGAACCAAAGCGGTTTTTGACCGCGCGCAGGATCCGGTAAGGGTGTCCGGCATCACCTTCGAAATAAAGCACCGTATCGACCATATGTTCGAGCATGCGCGGTCCTGCAATCGAACCGTCCTTGGTCACATGTCCAACAATGAAGGTCGGGATATCTTCCCCCTTGGCCAGATGCATCAGCCGAGCGGCGCACTCGCGGACCTGACTGACGCTGCCCGGAGCCGATTCCAGGGCCGCCGTAAAAACCGTCTGGATCGAATCGACCACCAGAAAAGCAGGCTTAAGCTCTCTGACCCGTTCAAGGACGCCTTCCAGCGAAGTCTCTGCCAGCAGGTAGAGGTCTTCCGCAACCACGCCAAGACGCCCCGCACGCAGTTTAACCTGGCGGGTCGACTCTTCTGCAGTCACGTAAAGAACAGGGCCTGCCTTGGTCCAGCGTCCGGCCGCCTGCAGCAGCAAGGTTGACTTGCCGATACCGGGGTCGCCACCGATCAGGGTGAATGAGCCGGGCACAACACCACCACCGAGGACGCGGTCAAATTCAGCGATGCCGCAATGCAATCGATCTTCGTCGGTCGAAGAGACCTCGGCAAGACGTACCGGGTTGCTTTCTGAGCGCAGAGGAACGATCTTGCCGCCCTTTTTAGCGACGGTCACAGTCTCTTCAACCAGGGAATTCCATTGACCACAATCAGGGCATTTGCCAAGCCACTTGGGGCTCTGCAAGCCGCACTGCTGACAGCTGTAGATTGTTTTCTGCTTCAAGGGGAGCCTCACTGTTTGCAAAAGAATTTATTTTAGGCGTCCCGGTTATGAGTGTCAACGAAAGTTGCCATTGTTTTAGAAGTGTTACATG
>SBFN01000077.1 GCA_006226895.1 Deltaproteobacteria bacterium
TCATTATGGTTCTGTTTGATCAGATCACGAAAGTCAGCGATATCTTCATCGCGCCAGTCGGCATCCTTGGTCACCGTTGGAGCCTCTGCAAAGAGATGCTTCGGGAGAGCCTCGGTAAAGAGATGGTGCATGCCTGTCTCCGGATCACAGACCGCCATGGCTCCGCAGGTGTCACCATGGTAACCGCGCCGGATTGTCAACATTCGCTGCTTGCCGGGCTGTCCCTTTGAGTGCCAGTACTGGATAGCCATCTTGATAGCAACTTCGACGCTGACTGACCCTGAGTCGCAAAAGAACACACGCGCAAGAGGCTCCGGTGTCAAAGTGATCAGACGTGCAGCAAGTTCTGCCGCCGGGCGATGGGTCAGACCACCGAACATAACGTGTGACATCTCATCCAGCTGCGCCTTGGCGGCCGCATTGATGACAGGATGATTGTAACCATGAATGACCGACCACCAGGACGACATGCCATCGATCAATTGACGACCGTCCTCAAGGTTTAAGTAAACTCCTTGCGCATTTTTAACGGGGTAGGGTGGGAGAGCCCCCTCAAGGGGTGCATAGGGGTGCCAGACGTGATCTTTTTCGAATTCGAGCCAGCGGCCGTCATCCAGGAGGTTGGACATGAGTGTTGGTCCTTAAGACTTGATCAGGTGATTTACTTATAGCTTAGCGGAAAAATAAGGCCTGAACAAGGAATGTATGAGGTTAGGGAGCTTTCAGGACGAACTGTCCTCTTCATGCTTCGCACTGTGCTGGTACTGCTGGGGTAATAACTTGCGTCTCAGCCACGTCAGCAGCAGGCAGGCGACGAGTGCTAATGCTAGCAACAGGCCCAGCCGTCCGGTTAAGGTCTCGGCGCGCTGCCAGCTGGTGCCGCCGAGAAAGCCGAGCCCCGGATAGCTGATCCCCCAGAGGATGCCGCTGATGATTGAGTAGAGTGTGAAAGCCAGCGGGCGCATCTGACTGGCTCCGGCAACAAAAGGAACCAACCCGCGAATCGGACCGAGGAAGCGGCCGAAGAACACGCTCTTGCCACCATGTTCAATAAAGAATATCTCGGTCATGCGCAGTAGGCTTTGGCGTTTTTTCAGTAGCTGCCATTTCCAGAGATGGATGCCGAAGCGTGCTCCCAGCCAGTAGCTTAAGAGGTCTCCAGCCAGGGCACCGCATGCCGCAGCGGCCATGACCGCCTCGATCTGGGCTTTGCCCTGGAAGGCAAGCCACCCGCTGAAGACTGTCAACACGCTGCCTGGCATGATCAGCCCGACTCCGACAAGAGCTTCAAAAAAGGCAATTAAAAAGACCGCGGCGATGAATAACCCTCCGCCCGGTAACAGATTGAATATCTCTTGCAGCCAATGTTCCATCGCGCCCGCTCTATTTCAGGGTTCAGGTTTGGAACTTCTGGTGCCAGCGGTTAAAAATATCCACCTTCTTGCTGTCAAAACGAGCTAAAGAAGAACGGACTTTTTCAGCCGTACGTTTGCCCGGTGTAGTTTTGGAGTAGAAGAGGTCAGCATAAGCGATAATCCTCTCTTCCAGAGTCTGTGGACTCATGTCACGATGTGGCAACGGAAGCCCTTGTCCCCTGATGTCTTCCACACTTAAGCCGACTCCGATGTGGCGTTCGCAGACCAACGCATGACGCGGCAGCCCTTCTTCGCGTAGCAACTCAGCTCCAATAATCCCGTGACAAATATAGGGTTTGTCGCCGAAGCAAGCCAACTTTGGAGAGTCGGTATAAAGCATGCCGATATCGTGCAGCAACGCTGCCGTCTCGACAAATTCGAGATCGACAGCTTCTGTTCGTTCGGCATGGCTTGCAACACTTACCGCCAGTTTGGCAACCTGGATACTGTGTGCCAGAAGAACCTTTCTGGCTTCTTTGTGCTCACCGTAATATTTATCAATTAAAGCAAGTGCTTGCAAATTATTACCTAAAGTAATATGTGGCATTTTTATGATGGTTCAGGTTTGTATGATTTAAAAGTAATGTTCAATGCAAAGTCGCAAAGAATG
The DNA here is from genome assembly GCA_006226895.1 of Deltaproteobacteria bacterium. Classification (GTDB taxonomy): domain Bacteria; phylum Desulfobacterota; class Desulfuromonadia; order Desulfuromonadales; family BM103; genus M0040. Next base: position 2,026 of record SBFN01000077.1, read on the forward strand.
CTGAGAAAAATCTCTTGAAACGGTGAAGAGTGGTTTGGCTGTGGCAATTCACCTCTGCGACTTCGCCCTTTGCGTTTAAGTCTGTTTTGGCTTTGTTTAGATTGTCACCCCGTTGCTTCATTGAACAACCTGAAACGTATGAATCACTTTATCCATTACCCCTGAGTAAAGTTTTGTATTTTCTTTCAGTGTTGTCAGGTAGATCAGGTAGCTGCGGTTAACATTTGAGAATTGATAACTTTCAAAATGCTTTTCTGCGCTGTCTCCAACAATGTGCGTGGCCTTGCCAGCTGGCAGGGCGACCTCTTCTTCCAGTGAAATTTTTAAGCCCGCAAGCTCCTGGTAGAGTCGAGCCGTTTGCTGCTCGGGTTCGATCGTCTTCCGCTCCTGTGAGATGAGCCTCAGAAGTGTGCCGTCAGCCTGTGGAGGCGTCCAGCGGAGTTCGCCACTTTTAGTGCCGTAGGTGAGACGACGGTCTTTGGTCCACAAAAGCGGGTATTCGATAGCACACTCGAGTACAGCGTCGATATACATACCGGTTTTGATCTTTGGTCCGGTCTCCTGCATGGCGGCGCAACCTTGGAGGAGAAGACTGCAGGCGACCAACAGGGCTGGTAGCAATCGAAATGTCAGGTATGGTCGAATCATGGACTTGCCAAAGCTTAAGGTTTGACTCTCCCTGCAATTATACACAGCGCCAAGAAAGTATGTAACAACTTGTATATTTCTTCAATCGGCCTGTTTAGCTGTTCCAGACGGTTTTTGTGTTCTTTATGAATGGCCAGATGAGAACAGCAACGAGCAGAACCTGCGTGATGAGCAGAATCATGAAACAAAAGCTGAGACCAGAACGATCCGCCATCCCTCCGACCAGGGGGGCGGTGATCACAAAGCCGAGTCTGAAGGTTAGTGACTTAAGAGACAGAATGCTGGCGCGTTCATGTCTCTCACTCTGCTTTTGCAGAGCGAGGCGCAGAAAAGGCCCTTGAATGCCGCGCATGATCGTAAGCAGGAAGTAGAAGGCGAAGCCCCAGATCAGCTGGTTGAAGGCCAGGCCCGTATAGCCAATGGCGATCAGTGCCAAAAGGAGTATGGGTGTCCCTCGTGCTCCAAGGTGATATTGGATGCGATGGCTTAAGAGAGAGCCGAATGAAACACAAAGGTTGGCAACGGCCCAGATCGGGCCGAACCAGACCAGGGGGACGTTGATCGATTGCATGTAAGGTTGAATCAGCCAGACCGGATAAAAAGATGCCAGCCCCAGCATAGCGGCGAGCAGGATACTGTAACGCAGACCAGGCTTCAGCAAGAAGGCTTTGCGGGCAATCCCAAGGGCTTCGCGCAGATGGGACGCCGTATGTCTTTTTGCCGCAGGGATTTCCTTCAGGTTGCGGCAGACAAACAAGGCGGAAATCCAGACACCTATCTGCAGCAGGAAGGGCAGGAGAGGAAACCAGGCGTAGAGTGCCCCTGCGCCGATCGCGCCAACGGCCTCCCCGGCCTGCGCCCAGGCTGTCATGCGACCATCATGCTTCGCGTATTCGTCTTCCTTGCCTTCGTGGCGGAGTGTTTCGTAGAGCAGGGCGCTATCTGCTCCGCTGATAAACGCATATGAGATACCAAGCTGTATTTCAGCAACGAGAACACCGGCAAACGAACCGGCAAAAGTATAGGTTGCCCAGCCGGTGATGCCGAACAGACAGGCGAGGTTGAGGGCAAACCGGTAACCTAGACGGTCACTCAAGTAGCCTGACGGAAACTCCATGATCAGGGTTGCCAGGGAAAAGAGGGCTTGCAGTATTAGGATCTCAGAAAGGCTTAAGCCGATCTGGTCCTTCCAGAAAAGCGTGATGATGGCCATGGGCAGCAGGGCCATCTTCAGGCTGGCAAAGATGTTGAGAAGGAGGATGTTTCTTTTGAAGGTCTCTGGCGCGCGGTGCGTGGCAAGCGGAGAGGAGGTAGACATATTCAGATCTTGGAGGCCTGCGGCACAGAAGATTATATTATTTTAAGACGTTTAACAACGGGTGTCAGCAGTGAGCATGAAGAGTCTCCACGCCACACACTACGCGCCGCAAGATTTAAACCCAATAAATACAGGCCGAAGGACAATTGTCCATGGCGGACTCTATCTTAGCTTCCGGTGCGCCGGTGGGGTTGTGAACGACAGCTTTCTCGTGGGCGTGTCCGTTGTGACTGTCTTTCATGCTGAAGACCTCAGGGCAGAGCTGGGTACAGACTTCACAGCCAATGCAGCAGTCGGGGTCAATAGCGGGTGTGCGTGACATGTGTGTGCTCCTGGTAAAAGAAATGTGATTAGAGGTGTCAGCTTACTGCAAAAGAAAAATCTTGGCTAGGAGATTGTCGACTATTGAGTCCATTCCTTGTGCCTGGGGCAACGGCAAACGGCCTGGCGGTTATGCCAGGCCGTTATGATGAATGTCGCACATCTCAGACGCGTCTTATTTTGCGGCAGCCTCTTGCTGGTAAAGATGGACATCGCGCTGAGGGTAGGGGATGCCAATGTTTTCTTCGTCGAAGCGCGTTTTCACCGCGGCGTGCAGGTCGAAGTGGACACCCCAGTAGTCCACTGCGTTCACCCAGGGGCGAAAGGCAAAGTTGACACTGTTGTCGGCCAGTTCAAGCACACCGATTGTCGGGGCCGGGTCTTGAAGAATCCGGCTTTCTTTGGCGAGGATATCTTCAAGGACCTTCTTCACATGACTTAAATCCGCATCGTAACTGACACCGACAACCATGTCGATGCGCCGGGTCGGCTTGGTCGAATAGTTGATAATGTTGTCGCCGATCAATTTGCCGTTTGGAACGTAGACCGTCTTGTTGTCACCTGTTTTCAGCTGGGTAGAGAAGACGTTGAGGGTTTCGACGACGCCGAGAACACCTGCCGCTTCGATAAAGTCGCCCGCTTTGAACTGTTTGAAAATCAGAATCATAACGCCTGCGGCGAAGTTGCCGAGTGAATCTTTCAGGGCCAGGCCAATAGCCAGGCCGGCGGCACCAACAACGGCGACCAGCGATGTGGTTTGTATGCCGACCTTGTTTAATGCCGCGATCACGGCAAAGGTTACGACGAGCGCGTTAATCAGGTTGCCGACAAAGCCGGTCAAAGCCTGGTCGGCATCACGACGCTCCATCAGGCCTTTGACCAATCGGGCAATCATCTTGGCACCCCAGAAACCGATAGCGAGAATGATGATAGCGTAAGCGATGTTAGTGAACATTTGTGTCGCCACTGAAACCTCCTCTGTCAACTTGAACTCTTTAGCTGAAAGTCGACGGAATTGTTGATTAAGTAATGTTCCTGCATTTTCCTGAAATAAAAGCTCCTCTATTTACATATCGTAACGTTTGATTTTTTCAACCAGTGTTGTGCGATTAAGGTTCAACAGGGCGGCGGCGCGAGCCTTGATGTTCCTCGATTTCTCCATTGCCTGCTTGATTAAGGTACGTTCGACCTCTTCGACGGTTTCTGCGAGGTCGAGACCTTCCTCGGGGATATGCAGGGTCGGGAGGTTGCCCGTTCCCTGCACGGTGCCGCTGATTCTTGAAGGGAGGTCGTTCTGGTCGATCACGTCACTGTCAGTCAGTGCGATAGCGCGCTCGATGACATTCTCCATCTCGCGAACATTTCCAGGCCAGCCGTAGTTTTCCAGCGCTTGAATAGCCTCGATAGTCAGTTCCAACTGTGGCCGGTTCATGTCAATACATATTTTTTTCAGGAAATGCTTGGCCAGTAGTGGAATGTCCTCACGGCGGTCGCGGAGTGGTGGCAGGAGAATAGGGATAACGTTCAGGCGGTAGTAAAGGTCTTCCCGGAACTCACCAGATTTGACACGTTCCTCAAGGTCTGAGTTGGTTGCTGAAATGACACGGACGTCCAGGCTGACTTTACGTGAAGCCCCGACCCTCTCCACCTCCTGTTCCTGGAGTACGCGCAGCAGCTTCATCTGCAGATGGAGGGGCATGGTGCCAATCTCGTCTCAAGAAAAATCGTGCCCTTGTTGGCAACCTCGAACTTCCCCGGCTTGTCGGCGATGGCCCCGGTGAAGGAGCCACGGACATGACCGAAGAGTTCACTTTCCAGCAGGTCTGCCGGGATGGCTCCACAGTTAATGTCGATAAAAGGTTTCTCTCTGCGCGTGCCGTTAAAATGGATAGCACGCGCTACCAGCTCTTTACCCGTCCCCGACTCACCGAGGATCAGGACCGTCGAGTCCGTATGGAGCATCTTCTCCATTCGGGAAAAGACCGGCTG
>SBFN01000090.1 GCA_006226895.1 Deltaproteobacteria bacterium
GACCTCTTTGCTTTGCACACCATGGGTTTTCGCGGCGAAGCTCTTCCGGCCATCGCATCTGTCACCCGTTTACGTCTTACAACCCGCTCCGTTGATGATGAAACCGGCTGGCAGATTTACGCTGAAGGCGGCACAATCCGCCAGGCGGATGCCGTCGGTGTCGCTCCCGGTACGGTCGTTGAAGTTCGCAATCTTTTCTTCAACACACCCGGTCGACGTAAATTCCTGCGTAAAGATGAAACTGAATTTGGTCACATCGCTGACGTCGTTTCAAGATTGGCTTTGTCGCGGCCGGATATTCATTTCCGTCTCTTGCATAATGGCCGCAATGTTCTTGAGGCGTATCGTCACAATCGTCTGGAAGAACGTGCGGCAGCCATGCTCGGGCGCAATGTTGCAGCTGACCTGCTGACTGTCGAGGCGGATTCCGGAAGCGGCGAAATGCTGGTCGGCCTTTTAGGCACTCCTGGTGTCAGCCGCTCTTCAACAAACACTATTTATACCTATATCAACGGTCGTTTTGTCCGTGACCGGGTTGTTCAACACGCTATCCTTGAAGCCTATCGGTCTTTACTGGAAAAGCGACGTTATCCGATCGCAGTCCTCTTTATCGACATGCCGCCTGAGTCCGTCGATGTCAACGTCCATCCAACCAAGCATGAGGTCCGCTTTCGCAACCAGCAGCAGGTACATGATTTTATTGTAACTTCGCTGCGTAATCGCCTGCAGCAGATCTCTTTTGAGCCGGCCCGGGGGGCAGGCGTGTTTCAGACAGCTGCATTTAGTCACACTCCCGTTGCTTCTGCACCGCAAACTCCTGAACAGGGGGGGTACCGCGAGCGGGTGCAGGAATCGTTGGCAGCCTTTAACGAAAAAGTTGCTGGCGCACCGACTATTGCCGCGATTTCAACGGTTAAGGGTGAAATAGACGGTTGGTCGTCAGGTCGCCAGGAAACACAGCAGCTGCCCGAAGGGTGGCGCCTGATTGGCCAGTACCTGAACAGTTACCTTTTGTGCCAGGCTGACGACGAACTGGTTCTGGTTGATCAACACGCCGCCCATGAGCGCATCGGTTTCGAGAGGCTTCGCAATCAGTTGGCTTCTGATGGCATCGAGAGCCAGGCCTTGCTCTTCCCGGCGGTTCTTGAGTTGGAACACCGTGAGGCGGCTGTTCTGGCAGAGCACTTGGACGACTTCGCTCGTTTCGGCTTTGAGGTGGAAGCTTTTGGAGGACGATCTTTTACAGTGAAATCAGTGCCTGCCCTGGTTGCTGATGTCGATGTTGAACGCCTGGTCCGTGACCTGGCCGCTGAATTGAACGAAATTGGTCGTGCCGCTCATCTTGATAATGAGATTGAACGTGTCCTGGCCGTCCTTGCCTGCCATAGTATGGTGCGCGCAAACCAGGCCCTTTCCCAGAGTGAGATGCAGCAGCTGTTACATGACCTCGCCGCCATTGAGTTCGGCAGCTGCTGCCCGCACGGCCGGCCGATTATGCATCGTCTGTCAAAACGCGAAGTTGAAAAGCTCTTCCATCGAGGTTAATGGTGTCGACTGTAATTGACAAACGTCCGGCGCTCCCTGTCATATGCGGACCGACGGCTGTGGGCAAAACAGCCCTGGCGCTGCAACTGGCAGAAGTTTTTGACGGTGAGATCATCTCCGCAGATTCCCGTCAGGTATTCCGCCTCATGGATATCGGCACTGCCAAGCCGACGATTGTGGAACAGCAAAGGGTCAGGCATCACCTGATCGATGTTGCCTGGCCGGATGAAGAGTTTCACGCTGCCCATTTTTTGGCCCATGCTGAACCACTCATCGACGATATCCTGCAAAGGAATAAACGCCCCTTCCTGGTCGGCGGCACAGGTCTCTATATCAAGGCTCTTACGGAAGGGCTTCTGGATGCTCCTTCTGCTGATCAGGCGTTTCGTGATCAACTGCATGCGAGGGCTGAACAAGAAGGTCGTTCGGTGCTGCACGCTGAGCTAGCCCGGGTTGACCCTGAATCTGCCGCCCGTTTGCACCCAAATGATCTGATCCGGATCGTCCGTGCCCTGGAAGTCTACGAACAGTCAGGAAAGCCCTTGTCGTCTCTGCAGGATGACCATGGTTTTAGAGGCCAGCCGTATCGAACCATCAAGATCTGTTTGCACATGGATCGAGCGGACCTGTACCAGCGAATCAACCAGCGCGCCGAAGTCATGTTTGAGGAGGGCTTGCTGGAAGAAGCAGAGTCTTTGTTGAACGCTGGCTATGATCCTGCTTTAAAGACTTTGCGCACTATCGGCTATCGACAGGCTTTCGCTCTGTTGAGTGGCGAGATGACAAATGAGGAGGCTCTCGAGAGTCTGCAACAGGCAACGAGACGCTATGCAAAACAACAATTAACCTGGTTTCGTAAAGACAAATCAATGATTTGGCTTGAATCCTCTGCCGACTTTGATACAATTCGCAAAGTGATTGATGAATTCTATTGCATTTAGAAAAGGAGCGGTTGTTATGGCTAAATCACCATTCAATATTCAGGATCAGTATCTTAACCAGGCACGTAAGGAGAGAGTTCTTGTAGAAATTGCCATGATGTCTGGCGAAAAACTCAAAGGTCACATTAAGTCTTTTGACAGCTTTTGTGTTTTGGTAGACAGCAGCGGTGACCTGTTGCTTTACAAACATGCCATCACTTCGATCACCTCAGCAGATGGTAATTTCCGCCTTCATGGTGGTCGCGACTGATTTTTCTCTCCTCAATAGACACATTAAAGGTCCCTCGTCGGAAATCTCTGGCCGGGGGCCTTTCTCTTTTCGTCAAATAATTAGAAACAGCAGGTTTGACAATGCTTGAAATATTATCGGTAGAAGCTGGCAGTATTGCTGATGAACTGGGAATTCAGGCTGGAGACAGTCTTGTTGCAGTGAATGGCGAGCCTGTTAACGACCTGGTCGATTACCTGATCGAAGAACCCAAAGAGTCACTTCATATCGCATTAACCAGAGCCTCCGGGGACGTGTGGGCGCTCGATGTCGAGCATGATGCTGACGAACCTCTAGGCCTGGTTCTTCCGCATCCGGAACCTAAGCAGTGCGGCAACAATTGTATTTTTTGTTTTGTCCACCAGCTGCCGCGCGGCATGCGTCGAACCCTCTACGTTAAGGACGAGGACTACCGTTTCTCCTTCCTTTATGGCGCTTACGTTACGCTGACCAACCTGGCTGAAGAGGACCTGCAGAGGATCCTCAATAAAAAGTTGTCACCGCTCTACGTTTCGGTCCACGCTGCCGACCATATGTTGCGACAGGAGTTACTGGGCAACCCGGCACCGGATGTTATGCCGATTCTGCAGCAGTTGGTATCGGGTGGTATCGAGGTGCATACCCAGGTGGTGGTTTGTCCTCAGATTAATGATGGAGAACAGCTGGCTCAAACCAGCAGGGAGTTGGTTGCCCTTGCTCCGGGCGTGAAATCTCTGGCAGTTGTTCCTGTCGGATTAACCGGCCATCGGCAGCGACTTCCTGAACTGCGACCGCATACTCGTCAGGAAGCTCTTGAATTAGTTGAATGGGTTGAAACCACACAGGGGGAGCTCCTTGAGACGCTTGGCACACGTTTCATCTTTGCTGCCGACGAACTTTACCTGAAGGCTGAGAAAGAATTCCCCCCCCTCTCTGTTTATGAAGATTTATCCCAGGTTGAGAACGGCGTTGGTTTGATTCCACAGTTCAGATCACAGGCCGACGAGGTCCTCGATAGCGCAGAGCCTCTGGAGCTTCCAGCAATCAGTCTGGTGACCGGGGTCTCTGCAGCCGCAGAAATTAAAGCCTTTGCTCGAAGACTTGCCGATAAATGCGGCCTTGATTTGCGTGTGCACGTGATCGAAAACGATTTTTTTAGTGGGCATGTTACTGTTACAGGTCTTTTGACTGGGCAGGATTTGCTTGCTCAACTGGCTGAACACGACTTAGGTGATATCCTGATGGTCCCTGATGTTATGCTCAGGGAGGGTGAAGAGGTTTTTCTTGATGACGTGAGCATTGATAATCTTGTCGAGCGTTTCGATAAGCAGGTTGAAGTTGTTGCTGCTGACCCATGGGGCCTTTGGGATATGCTTGACACCTTAAGTGTGGAGCTTGGGTGAGAATTCTGTAAATGCATATTTTTACGGACTTATAACCCAAACAAAGGTCGTAAGGATTTTACGCACCAGAAATAGACGCTTTAGGCGAAGGCGCGAAGGGGCAGAGAGAGGCCGCAAAGAAAAACACTTCAAAAAGCGAGAATGATCACCCTTTGCGCTTCCGCGTTAAATTGTTTAAGCCTTTTGAACTGGAGATATAAGGAGAAAACCGATGACCGATGAGCAAATATCGTTAAGCCGCGCCGAGCAAGCTCTTGAAAATGGTGAAGCCGAAGAAGCTGTGCGGATTTTAAAGAGGTTTTTGCAGGAGCAGGCTGATAACAGTGATGCCCAGGCGTTGCTTGGTGAAGCCCTGATTGAAGCTGGCCACCTCGAAGAGGCTGTTTCTGTCCTCGAGGAAGTTGCAGGCCAATTGCCGGATGATTTTGACCTGCAATATGATCTTGGTGACTTGTATTTTGAGCTCGGTCGGCCTGACGATGCCTGCAAAGTTTATGAGAGCGTTGTCTCGCGTGCTCCTGATCAGGTTGACGCCAGGGTCAGCCTCGGATTGATCCATTATCATCAAGAGCGTATGGATCAAGCCGAGGCGTGTTATCGAGACGCTCTGAAACAGAATCCAGCGTCAGCTTTTGCTTTGAACTCTCTGGGCGACGTCTGCTTCGCCACGGGGCGCAATGATGAGGCTCGTGAATGTTTTGAAAAAGCCCTGGCTCTGGATCCGGACGATCCGCAGGGCCATTTCAACCTTGCGGAATACCATTACGACAATGATGATCTACAGGAAGCCGAAAAACACTGCCGTCGTGCGGTCACCCTCGACCCTGAGTTCTCTTTTGCCTATTTGACCCTCGGTAATATCTGCCTTGATCAGGAACAGGTTCAGGAGTCCGTGCACTGTTTCAAGGAGTTTCTCAAACTTGAGACAAGCCCGGCGTCGCAAGAAATCTGTGCGGAAGTTTCCGCTCTGATCGATGGGTTGAAGGGTGAGTCCTAGGCATGGTGCGTGGTCTGACATTCCTGCTGCTTTTTCAGCTCAGTGGTGAAGCCGTCAGTCGTCTTTTTGACTTGCCGATTCCCGGCAACGTCCTCGGTATGGGCTTTCTGCTGATTGGCTTGACGACTAAGCTGGTTGATATCAAGTGGATTGAAGATGCCGCAGAACTGCTGTTGTCAAATATGGCATTATTCTTTGTGCCAGCCGGTGTCGGAGTCATGGTTTATGGTGATCTGATAGCTGCCGAATGGTTGCCGATTACCGTTGCTACAGTCTTGAGTACCTTTGTTGTTATGGCGGTCACCGGAAAGATAGCCCAGAAACTGGAGTCTTCAGTCGGCGATGATGGGGAAGAAGATGCTTGAGACCCCCTTGTTCGGCATCACTCTCACTCTTGTCACCTTCCTGCTATCGCAGAAATTCTATCGACGCGTCGGTAAGGTCTGGGCTAATCCGGTGCTGATTTCGATTGTTTCGATCATCCTGCTGCTGCAGCTCTTTGACCTTGAATATCGCGATTATGCCCGCGGCGGCGATGTCCTGGTTTTTTTGCTGGGCCCATCGGTGGTCGCTCTGGCGATTCCTCTTTATCAGCGTCGTGAAGAGATCTGGAAGCGCAAGAGGCCAATTATGGTGGGCATCTTTGCCGGTTCTCTCGCGTCAATCATTTCTGCCTGTGGATTGGCCTGGGTCCTCGGCGGTAGCCGTGAAGTCATCCTCTCACTGGCACCCAAGTCCGTTACCACGCCGATCGCAATCAGCATCGTCGACAAGATCGGTGGCATCGCACCCTTAACGGCAGCGCTCGTTGTCCTGACAGGTTGCATCGGTGCTGTCTGTGGCCCGGAATTTTGTGCCCGTCTTGGGATAACCTCGCCGGTTGCCA
>SBFN01000008.1 GCA_006226895.1 Deltaproteobacteria bacterium
AAAAGCAAAACCGTCGGGGTTGCCCGACAGCAACGTCATTTTCTTTGTAGCGACAAAGAAAACGAAGCAAAAGAAAACTTGGCGCTGCGCTGGGCATGTTTTGCTCGATTCATTCTGATGGCAAATATTATTGGAATAAATCTTTGGCAGTCTACGCCTCCCCCGTTAGCCCCGAGGCCCTTTAGGACCTCTATGATTCTGGTTCATGTTGCTTAGGTGTGTTTTTGTTTTTTGCTGCAAAAGACCATGACCTGGAAGGCCCTCACTCAGGGCCGGATTCTTTATTTCTGCTATATTTTAAAGGCATAAAATCCGGCAAAGGAATTGCCCTCCGCAAGGAGAAGGCACTTTTGCATACTTTTGCTGCCGGGCAAAAGTATGGCGTCTGGCGGCACGCGAGCCGCCGGTTTTGCTTTGATCTTAAAAGTAAAGACCAACAGATTAATGATCTGTTTCTACTGTCTTCATTTATAGTGAAAAATTGACCTGTGTCAGCAGCCTGAAATCCGACCGTTTACAGGAAGGGTTCAGGCTGCTAGATGGTCGTTTAATATAGATAAAAGGCTTTTTACCTTCATTGAAAATAAATTGACAATTGTGCCTTGTATCGGTTATATCCTAAAAAGGTTCTAAAACCTTATTCTATTTTCGTTTGGAAGGTCTGCCGTGGAATACAATATTGGTTCAAAAATCAAGGAACTGCGCAAGGCACGCAAGCTGACTTTGCAGGCCGTGGCACGAGAAACCGGCTTCTCGCCTGCGTTAATTTCGCAAATTGAAAACAACAATGTTTCTCCTCCTATTGCGACCCTGTCCAAGATCGCCCGCTTCTTTGATGTCAAGATCGGCCTTTTTTTCGAAGAAGAAGAAGTCGATTGCAAGTACGAAGTCGTGCGTAAGGCTGATCGTCGGGAGGTCAGTCGGGTCATTTCCGTCGCCGGAACCGGCCATGGTTATGCCTACGAGGCGCTCTCTTTCCGTAAGCGCAACAAGAAGATGGAGCCGTTTGTCGTGACTGTGTCACAACGTCCGGAGGAAGAAACCCTATACAACCATGATGGAGAAGAGTTCCTCCTTATTCTCAAGGGCCAGGCCGAAGTTATCCTCGATGATGACCGCATCTTCCTGGATGAAGGGGACGCGGTTTATTTCGATGCAACCTTGAAGCACCGCCTGCTCTCATACGGCGGCGAAGAAACCCAGGTTCTGGCGATCGTTACACGATAGGGGTTTTCGGGGTCTGGGGATTCAGGACTCGCTCTTTCATAAACCAGCCCCCAAGCCCGCATTTAAATAGTTTTTTGAAAGGACAACCGTAATGAGCTGTTTTGAAAAAAAGACCAGGGCAGATTGGGAAGCCCAGGCCAAAAAGGAAAAGAAAACCGACGATCTCTCCGGCTTCAAATGGGAAACTCCGGAAGGCATAGACGTTAAGCCTCTCTACACGGCTGAAGATGTCGAGGGTTTGAAAACCGCCGACTCTCTGCCCGGTTTGGCCCCTTTCACACGTGGTCCCATGGCGACCATGTACGCCGGACGACCCTGGACGGTTCGTCAGTATGCCGGCTTCTCGACGGCTGAAGAATCCAATGCCTTCTACAAGCGGAATCTGGCTGCTGGTCAGCAAGGCTTGTCAGTTGCTTTCGATCTGGCGACTCACCGTGGCTACGATTCTGATCATCCCCGTGTGGTTGGTGATGTTGGCAAGGCCGGTGTCGCCATCGATTCTGTCGAGGATATGAAAATCCTCTTCAGTGATATTCCTCTCGACAAGGTCTCCGTGTCGATGACCATGAACGGTGCGGTTCTGCCGATTATGGCCAACTACATTGTCGCCGCCGAAGAGCAGGGTGTTTCGCAGGAGCAGCTGGCCGGAACCATTCAGAACGATATTCTCAAAGAGTTCATGGTTCGCAATACCTATATTTATCCTCCGGCGCCCTCGATGCGCATCATCGCGGATATCATTGAATACACCAGCGAGAAGATGCCGCGTTTCAACTCTATTTCGATCTCCGGTTATCATATCCAGGAGGCCGGTGCCAACAATGCCCTGGAGCTGGCCTTTACGCTGGCCGATGGTCTTGAGTATGTAAAAACGGCGATCGACAAAGGGCTTGATGTTGACGCCTTTGCCCCGCGGCTCTCTTTCTTCTTCGCCATCGGCATGAACTTCTTCATGGAAGCCGCCAAGCTGCGTGCCGCCCGTTACCTCTGGTCGCACCTGATGAAGCGCTTCGAGCCGAAGAACCCCAAGTCGCTGATGCTGCGCACCCACTGCCAGACGTCCGGTTGGAGCCTGACCGAGCAGGACCCCTACAACAATGTTGTGCGGACCACTCTCGAGGCTCTGGCGGCCGTACTGGGCGGAACCCAGTCGCTGCACACCAACGCACTGGACGAGGCGATCGCCCTGCCGACTGACCATTCGGCACGGATTGCCCGTAATACCCAGTTGATTATCCAGGAGGAATCGGGCGTCACCAATGTTGTCGATCCCCTGGCCGGCTCCTACTATGTTGAATCTCTGACCGCATCCCTGATTGAAGAGGCCCAGACGATTCTCGATGAAATCGAAGGCCTCGGTGGTATGACCAAGGCGATCGAGACAGGGATGCCAAAGCTGCGCATCGA
>SBFN01000007.1 GCA_006226895.1 Deltaproteobacteria bacterium
AATAGCTGGTTTCTATCATTGAGCAGGTAGAGAAGATGGCCTCGTCGAAAGACGTCTCGGGGAGCCCCTGCAAGGAAAAGTTCGGAAACGGCTCCACTCGAGAACTCGCTGATACTGGCAACAGTCTGAAGACCATCAAAGCCATCCGTATCCGTGCGCTTGTTATAGTCTTGGCGGGCGTATTTGAAATCGCGCCATATGCCAAGATCCCCAGGCAGGTGGCCATATTCTGGCCAAACAGGAAGCAGCACCCCTGAAATATCACTGGAGGAACTCACCTTGTCAAGTAAGGACTGGATCTTGCCATCTTCAACACTAACAGTGCTGTCGAGTGATAGAGAGGACGTATGCTCAGTATCTGGAACTAAAAGAAAGCGCGTCAGCCCGACAACCACCAAGGTATAGATCGACAGGACCGCTCCCCAGTAAATGATTTTGCGAAGCAGGCTATTCATAAGGTATGGCCCATCAGAACAAGGCTGCAACAACAATCGCTATCAATCATTTACGGACTTCGCTACGGGGCTAAGGGAAAGAGCCTCGGCTCCAAGCCAACGGAAAAGGACCTCTCTCAAGTCATTCTGTCGAAAGGGTTTACTGAGGAAGTCGTTCATGCCGGCGTCGAGGCACTGTGCTTCGTCTTCCGACCTTGCATAAGCAGTCAAGGCAACAACTGGAGTTGTCACCCCTTGAGCCCGCAAATGAGTGGTGGCTTTAAAACCGTCGAGGATCGGCATCTGGCAATCCATCAAGATCAGGTCAACCTGATTATCCACGAGATAATCTATTGCGGCCTGGCCATTATCGACGATGGCAAGGTCAAGGCCCATCTGCTGCATCAGGATCGAGATCAGGCTCTGCGTTGTCGGGTTGTCCTCTGCGAGCAGAACGCGCCTCCTGCCATCTAGACTAACCGGCGACGCTACCACCAGAGCTTCATCGTCAGAATTCGAGAGCATCGGCTTCGGCAAACTAACGAGTGGCAGCTCAGACTGGCTGGAGAGAGTCATCGGTAAACGAACGCTAAAGACGCTACCTTCTCCGGGCTTACTCTCAACCTCGATCTCCCCTTTCAAGGTGAACCAGTTCCCGGGTGATAGCCAAACCCAGCCCTGTACCTCCATACTTCCTTGTCGTGCTGCTATCTCCCTGGTCAAAGGAATCAAAGATTCTGCTACGCACATCCTCCGCAATACCGACTCCAGTATCTCTTACAACAAAGAGGACTTCGCACTCTCCTTCTTCAGGACCGTCACAAGCCTCAAGAGAGACGGAGACGCCCCCTGAGTCGGTAAACTTGACCGCGTTTCCAACCAGGTTCAGTAAAACCTGGCGGAGTCTTCCGGGGTCTCCCATCACGACAGTCGATTCGACCGAGGTACTCACCGTCAAGTCAATCCCCTTGTTGTGAGCGGTCACTTCCATCAGGCGCGTCACGTCCTCGGTCAATCGCGCAACATCAAAAGGAACGGGATCAAGCGACATGTGGCCCGCTTCTATTTTTGAGAAGTCGAGAAGATCATTCAGGATTTCCAATAAAGCTTCTCCGGAACGGTAGATGGTTGCAACCAACTGCAGGTCCTGCTCTTGCAGCGGTCGCTGTCTGAGAAGGTCCGCCATACCCAGGACACCAATCATCGGCGTACGGATCTCATGGCTCATATTGGCCAGAAAACTTGATTTGGCAATGGTCGCCTGTTCCGCCTTCTCTTTCTCTGCCTCGAGCGCCCGGGTACGAACCTGGACTTCTAATTCGAGATCTTTACGATGTTGTTCCAGCAGTTGATCGCGTTCTTTCAGCGCTCGCATCATTTCATCGAAGCCGTGAAAGAGTTGTTTAAACTCATCATCCGTTTCTTTAGGGACGAAACCAACCAGCCGCTTCTCCCTCGAGATTTGCCCCATCCGCGAGACAAGCTGCTCAACCGGTCGTGAGATGTGCTGTTGCAGGCGGGAGCTCAGGACGTAGGTAACAAGCATGGCGATCCCCATGGAGAGCAGCCAGCCTAGAGCAAGGATTAATTGTTGTTTACGAAGCTTGGCGAGCTCCATGCTGATATAACTATAACCAACGTGGCTGCCCTCAAAAGTAATCGGCATAAAGTAAGCGAGGCGGTCGGATTCCTGCCAGAGCTTTTCTGACCCAGATTGCACACCCTCCTCAATCTGTCGGCTTTCAAGCTGGAGGAGCTCCATCTCTCTTGCCGTGTCGATTCGGGCCCGGCTATTTTGCGAACGGGCATAACCAGCCTGAGAGAAGCCGTCGGGTTTAAGCAGGTAGGCGGTGACAACATCCTTGCGGGCAGTCAATGAGTCAATCGTGTTTTTGGCACTTTTGTAGTCTTTCACCGCTAGAAAAAACCGCGCGTTGGCTGAGATCAGCCTGGAAAGAGAGATGATGTCATCACGCACGACACTCTTCATCTGCTGCAATTCGAGAAAAACAAACTGCCCAGAGGTCAAGATCATGACCAGCATGCTGACCAGGAAGATGATACCTGTCATTTTCTTTTGAACAGAGATAGGTTTTCTAAAAGGCATGGATTTCCCGGCCCCCATACCGGAACATCATCAGAACAAAAACAGGGCAATTCTAACAGGTTGGTGTTCTCATGAAAAGAGAAACCGGAAGCGGGCTAAACACCCGGAAGGATCGGGTATCTGACCAAGCACGATGGCCGTCATATCGCCTTGTTAAGGCTCTTTGGCATGGAGACTTTAAATCTTCAGAGCGTCACATCAACAACAACTCGCCCCTTTATTTGTCCGTCCAGAAGCTTTTCGGCAAACAGCGGGACCTCTTCAAGTGAGACAACCTTGAAGATTTGCCCGAGAAGTTCATCGGATAGTTCGTGTGCCAAACGTGCCCATGCCTTTTTTCGCAGGGGTACAGGACAAGTCGTAACTTCCACACCGACCATTTTGATCGCCCGCAGGATGAATGGCATGACAGTCGTGTGCAATTCGGAGCCTCCTGTCAGGCCGGTTGCGGCAACGGTTCCGCCGTACCTCATTTCTGCCAGCAGGCAGGCCAGGACCTCTCCACCAACAGTATCGATCGCTCCTGCCCAGCGTT
>SBFN01000190.1 GCA_006226895.1 Deltaproteobacteria bacterium
TTGAACTGGCCTGAGAGGTCCTCGCGCAGCCCGCGGTTCTCTTCGACAAGTTCGTGGTGTTGTAGCGCGTTTTTGACCCGGTAGATCAACTCGTCGGGCTCGAAGGGTTTGGTCAGCATGTCGTAAGCACCACGGCGGAGCGCCTGAATCGACATTTCCACCGTCGCATACGCAGTGATCATGATGATCGGCACCTCCGGATCGCGGTTGCGAACGTGCTGCAGCACCTCAAGACCATCCATTTCCGGCATCTTGATATCGCTGATGATCAGGTCGTAATCGCCGGCTGCGAATTCTGCGACAGCCTGAACCGGTCGGGTGAAGCTCTTGACCAGGTAACCCTGATCCTTGAGAACTGCTTCCATCATGCGACAGAGGCCTTCTTCGTTGTCGATCAACATAATGCGCTGAGGCGCCATCAGAATTCCTCCCGGACAAGCGGCAGGCGAATAGTGACGGTCGTACCCTGGTTCGGGCGACTGGTCATCTGGATGCTGCCGTGATGCTGTTCAATGATTTGCCTGGTGATCGCCAGGCCGAGGCCGGTTCCGCGATCTTTCGTCGTGTAGAAAGGTTCGAAAATTCGCTCAAGGTCCGCTTCGTCAATGCCGCTGCCGGAGTCGGCGAAGGTCATCACGACATCGTCCTCTTCCGGATAGGTCCTTACCGTGAGTATGCCACCATCCTCCATGGCT
This sequence comes from Deltaproteobacteria bacterium, assembly GCA_006226895.1. Classification (GTDB taxonomy): domain Bacteria; phylum Desulfobacterota; class Desulfuromonadia; order Desulfuromonadales; family BM103; genus M0040. Next base: position 696 of record SBFN01000190.1, read on the forward strand.
GCGCCAGCATTGAGGATCAGGTTGATTGCCACCTGGCGAATCTGGTCACCGTCGATCAGAATCTCTGGCAAATCATCCGTAAATTGCCTGTCGATTTTCACGCCGTGCATGTCGGTGTGGTTGGCAGCAAAGCTGACGATCTGGTCGAGCAACTGGTTGAGGTCGGTTTCAGCAAACTCAGGTTGCGGTGTCCGCGCGTAGTTAAGCAGGTCCTGAACGATCTTCTTGCAACGTTTGCTCTCCCGCTTGATCTCATGGATGAAGTGGTGATTTGGGTCTTCCGGGTCGAGTTTGTTTTCGAGGTAGCCGGCGTAGCCGAGAATCACACCGAGGGGGTTGTTGATCTCGTGTGCGACTCCCGATGAAAGGATGCCGAGAGAGGCCATCTTGCCCTGCTGGGCGAGGCTGGCTTCCAGCTCGCGGTTGCGTTGCAGGCTACTGGTCATGCGGTTAAAGGTGACAGCCAGTTCTCCAAGCTCATCGCGGCTGGTGATCTCCATCTGACGATGGAACTGACCGCGTTTGATGTCGCGGATCACCGATGTCATGTGACGGATCGGGTCGGAGAGGATCTTGGCGGCCAGAAAAACCAGCAGAATGGCAATCGTGCCGACCAGGAGAGAGATTACTCCGAGGCTGCCGAGAATCCGGCCCTTGATCAGGTTGGTCTCCCGGTAAAACTCATCTTCATAGGACCCGACGGCGACGATCCAGTCCCAGGGCTGATAGTGCAGGTAGCGGACGATTTTGCGTCGCGCCTTCTTCTCACCAGGGTTCTGCCAGGGATAACGGATCCACCCTTCGCGTTGTTTGCACATGCGTTCTATAAAGGGGATACCGTCCGAATCCTTAGAGGCGTAAATGTTTTCACCTTCGGCCTCGGGATGGATGGTCAGCGTTCCCTTACGATCCATGCAGTAGATGTAGCCGGTCTGGCCGACCAGTTTGGCATTGATCCTGTTCTTGAGCTCTGTAAAAGCCTGTTGCTCGGCAGCGGGATTCTCGTAGGTCTCATCCAGGTAGCCCCCGGCGGCGATAATCCAGTCCCAGGGCTCATAGTAACGATAGACCACCATCTTCTGCCGGGCGACACTGTCACCTAGCTCCGCATTCCGCCAGGGATAGATAATTGTCAGCAGCTTGTCGGGAGTTGTTTTCGTCGCCGCCTTGCACATGGCGCGGATGAAAAGTCTGCCATCTTCATCTTTTTCGCTATAGACGTTTTCACCCTCCCGGGCAATGTGTACCGTCAGGTCGCCTTTGCTGGTCATGGCGTAGATGTAGCCGGTTTCTCCAACCTGAACCCTCTTCAGGGCGCTGCGAGCCGCCTGTTTGGCACTGTCGATATCAATCTCACCGTTGCGGAACTGTTTATCCTGGGCCTCGACCATGCTGTAGGCGAGATTGGTCAGGCTGGCCAACTCCTGTTCGGTGGCGGTTTTCTTGTCTTCACGGTAAACCTGGAACTGTTGATTGTGGGCATCGAGCAGATCGATGGTGAAGGCGGCCAGATGATCGAGATCGTCCATGCTGGTCTGGGTGATGCCGAGGTGTGCCTGCCGGTAGGCGATCCAGCCGACCACCGTACCCACCACGAAAAGCGGGATCAGCACCAGCGGCAAAACGACGACAGTCATCTTCCAGCGGATTTTAAGGTTGTTGACGAATTTGAAAAGGTGACGGCTCATAATCGCATTAACTCAGGTTTAGAAACGAGGCGATTATGCGGTCTACGGTATAAAAAAGCAAGTAGGGGTTGCGCCGAAGGCGCACGGGGCGAGGTACGGGGAACGAGGTACGAGAAAAACCCAAAAAAATGTTTAACGCAGAGACGCAAAAGCGCAGAGAAAAAACTTCAAAGTTTTAAAAATGGATCAATTCTGACTATTGATCTCTGCGTCTCCGCGTCTTTTCGTTAGTAAACAGCCTGAGCTTGCTTTGCTTTTGTTTTGGTTATAGGTCCGAAAAAAAAGAGTTGTTCTCTGTGCCCTCTGTGTCTCTAGTGAGAGAAACGAACGAGTGGTAAAGAGAATTATTAATCCTGACAATAACTACTGGAGTGAAGTAGATAACCAGATTACCTTTTCCCGGGTTCCTCAATATAGATCATACTTCAGCAAGCGACATTCAATCGGCCCATTATAGAGCACGATGCGGCGGGAGGCTTTCAGGCCGACTTGTTTGGCGAGGGCAAGGTTGCCGGTAAACACCCAGGCTGTCCAGCCTTTCCAGTTCTGTTTGAAGGTGTCGCCGATTTTACGGTAGAAGGCCGTAAGCTCTTCTTCGTTGCCGAGGCGTTCACCATAAGGTGGGTTGCAGATCAGTGTGCCTTGTGAGGCGGGCGCTTCCAGCTTGGCAAAGTCGCTGTAGGACCAACGAATTTTTGCACCGATACCGGCACTGTCGGCGTTTCGACGGGCCAGGTCAACGGAGCGTTTGTCCCGGTCACTGCCGAAAATCAAATTGGCCGGGAGCTCTCTCTTTGTTGTTTCAGCTTCTTCGAGCAAGTTCTTCCAGAGTGCGGCGTTGAAATCCGGCCAGCGCTGAAAACCAAAGTCGGGAGAGAGCAGACCCGCGGCATGATTGCCGGCGAGCTGGGCGGCTTCAAGGGGCAGGCTGCCGGAGCCGCACATGGGGTCGACAAAGGGAGACGTCTGATTCCAGCCGGTCAGGGCGACGAGCCCGGCGGCGAGGGTTTCCTTGAGTGGCGCGACCGTTGGGTCTCTTCGATACCCACGTTTATGCAGGCCGGTTCCCGCCAGGTCGAGGCTGATGGTGCACTGGTTGCGTGCCAGGTGCATATTAACGCGCAGATCCGGATCTTTCGCATCAACATTTGGGCGCTGGCCGGTCCGATCCCTGATCTTGTCGACAATGGCGTCCTTGGTCTTCAAGGCGGCAAAATGAGAGTGGGTGATCACCGAATCGCGCAGCTTGGCGCCAACGGCCAGGGTCATCTGCGAAGTCATCAGCTCGTCCCAGTTGAGGGCATAGACACCTTCGTAGAGAGCTTCCTCGGAAGGGCAGGGAAAGCTGGCAATCGGCTGTAGAACCCGGTTGGCTGTGCGCAACCAGAGACAGGCTTTGTAGCCGTCTTTAAAGGTGCCGCTGAAGTTGACGCCGCCGTTGCCAGGGACGACATCGCGGGTGCCAAGGGCGGTCAGTTCGGCAGCGAGGACGTCTTCGAGCCCTTTTGTAGTCGTTGCAAAAAACTTCATTACTTACTTTCGTTGGTCGTTAATGGGGTCGGTCGCTCTCGAGCGCGGTTTCCGGCAGGCGGAACGTGCGGCGATAGGCGCGAATTTCCAGCAGGGTGATTTTAACGATACTGACGATCGGCACACCGATGATCATGCCGATAATTCCGTAGAGCTTGCCGCCGACGATAATGGCGAAGAAGACCAGCAACGGATGCAGGTTAGAAACTCTGGAGATAAGAACCGGGATCAGGATGAAGTTGTCGATCAAGACCTGGGCGATGAGGATGTAGAGAATAACAATCCACCAGAACTGACCACCTGCACCAAGATCGACGAAGGCAATCAGAATGCCGGGGATCATGCCGATGATGGGGCCGATATAGGGGATCAGGTTGGTGACGCCAGCGAATATGCCAAGCATGGGGGCGTAGCGAATGTCAGTCAGTGATAATCCCAGGGTGATCACCAGACCGATGATGATTGCTTCTATGATTCTGCCGCGAATGAAGTGCGCGAGTTGACGGCTGATCAGGTAGGAGAGGTCGCGAATCATCTCAAAATGTCGATTCGGCGCGAGGGCGACACAGGAGCGCATGATTTTGCGCCCGTCACGCAGGAAAAAGAAAGTGAAGAGTGGAACGATCACCATCAAGCCGCCGACTTTCATGGCGGAATGTGGTGTTTGCGCCAGGATGGCAGCCATCAACTGTTCTGCCCAGATGCGTACCTTGGTCGGGAACGCATAACTTTCAATCAGCGGGAAGCGTTCGTGCAGACCTGTCATGAGGCTCTTTAGCGTCTCGATCATCTGCGCAGTGTAGCGCGGGAAATCAGTCCGCATATTACTCCAGAACTCCTGCCAGTGTGGCGTCAGCCAGAGGGCGGCCAGCAAGAACAGACCCAGGGTCAGAATATAAACAATGAATATGCTGCCGGTGCGTGTAAAGAGCCTTTCCATCTGGTTGACCAGGGGGTCGAGGAGAAAAGAGAGCACCAACGATAAGAGGAGTGGCAGAAAAAGAACAGAAAAGGCCGCACGGGAAAGACCGGTCAGCGATGAAGCCGATGAGTAGACCGCCAGACCGCAGGCGATCGCAGCGCTGAGGACCAAAAAGGCCAAAGCCACCTGACCACGGGTCCAGCCGCGAGGACTCTGACTGACGCTGCTCATGTCTCGACATTCTCAGGAGAAATGTCTTCCCCCAGTTGATTCTGCAGGCGACGAATCTCCAGGCTTGCCGCCTGCAGACGCTCGCTGACGACCCGGGTCAAGCCAAGAAAGATACTGCTTGAGATGGCGGGTTTTCTTTCCGCCAGCTCCAGGACGTCGGCGCGAAACAAGCCGACCAGTTCGGTATTCTCAAGTGTTCTGGCCGAAGCTGCCCGTGGTGCAGGAGCCGTCAGGGTGGTTTCACCAAAGAAGTCGCCGGGGCCAAGCCTTGCCAACTCGTCTTCCACGCCATTCTGCGACCTGGCATAAATCTTAACCATGCCGCTGCGAATCATGTACATCCCGGAGCCAGGATCATTCTCTTCGAAGACGGTTTCGTTTGCCTTGTAGTTGCGCACGTGGACAATGCTTTCGAGGGTTGCTAATGACCGCGGCGAGAGCTCCGAGAAGATCGGCAGGTGCTTGAGGAAGTAGGCCAGTGATTCTTCGTCCAGTTTTTTGTGGAAAATATTGGTCCAGAGGGGATCCATCGGTTTCTCCTTTTATTTGACTTTAAGGCGGGTCTGGATGTCCTCGGGAATCGGTTGATTGAGCTGGTAGTCTTTGAAAAATACTTCCAGCGTCTCCTGCAAATCAGGACGGTTGATCGTGCGCAGCATACTTGTCGGCAGGACGAAGTTATCGATCTCTGCGAGAGTTGCTTCAAAAATATCTTCTACTTTGCCATCGGGGCTGGTGACCTGAAAACGTTCGGGGATGTGCCCTCCGGGTATTTCGAGATAACGAATCTCAACGGTCAGCTGCAAGCCACCCTCGACAGAGAGGTTCATCTCGTTGACGGTGTTTGTCCGGGTGTCAATGTCAAAGGTCAGCGTGTTGACCTGTTTTTGCGGCAAACGCATGCCGCTGGCATAAAAGGCTCCGTGCAGATCTGTTGGTTTGTTGAATGTGATTTCCAGGCGGTGAATCAATTGCTCGGCCAGGGCGACTTCGCTGGACTTGAGCTTGGCGTTTTTGATCAGCGTTTGGCGTGAATCTGCATGATCTGCGGGCAGGATCATCTCATTTAGTTCAATCGCCAGGTTGGCGGAGAGGCGCTTGACCATTTTTTCGACGTATGGGGTGAGCGTTTCGTTTTTCGCAAAGACGAGGCCTTCTCCGTTGCGCTGCCAGAACTTGACAATGACAGGAGGCGACGGCGGTTTGACGTCTGCCGGTATGCCGGCGGTCATGCTGGACATCATCTCCTCAATTCGTGATGTCTCCACAGTGACCAGGTAGTTCTGCAGTTCTGGTTGTATGAGAGCGTTCGCCGCAACGACCTTTTCAAGGACGGCCAGATTGTCATTGGCAAAAAGAGTTGTTGGTGTGGTCAGAATGAGAAAAGACAGAACCACGAGAGAGGATCGAAACATATAAAAGTCCCTCCACAAAGAGCCGTTGGTTGACACCTCTTATAGAGCATTGATACTTTGAAAATACGAAGATGGAAAAGCAACCCCAAATCTATTTATCTTCAAGATAATCGATTGTTTAGCTAGTTGCAAGGAGCTTCTGTGACAACTTTTGACCTGCGCAGACAGCCGACCTCTGCCGGCGTTTACCTGATGAAGGATGATGCCGGTGTGATTCTCTATGTCGGCAAGGCAAAGAACCTGCGTGCACGCCTGCGTAGTTACATGCAGGCTGAACGAGATACCCGGCCGCAGATCAAGTTTTTGATGGAGCGGGCCGCGACCATTGAAACGATTGTCACCGACACCGAAAAAGAAGCTCTGATCCTCGAAAACACCCTGATTAAAAAGCATCGTCCGCGCTACAACATTCATCTGCGTGACGACAAGACGTTTGTTTCGCTCCGTATCGATTTACGTGATGAATTTCCGATGCTGGAAGTTGTCCGTCGGGTTCGTCAGGACGGTGCCCGTTATTTCGGGCCCTTTTCCTCTTCATCGGCGTTACGCCAGACGCTTAAGGAAATTTACCGTATCTTCCCGTTGCGCCATTACCCGCCGGCCAAGTGTCGGCAGCGCGGCCGGCCTTGTCTCTTTCATCAGATCGGTCAGTGCAGCGCACCCTGTCATGGACATATCTCTGCTTCTGACTATGCAAAGCTCGTTGCCGGTGTCCTGGCTCTTCTGGAGGGCCGCCAGGGAGAAGTCGTTGAGCTGTTACGCCAGCGCATGTCTCTTGCTGCGAGTGAGCAACGTTACGAGGAAGCGGCTTCATTGCGTGATCAGATCGGGGCGATCGATAAAACTGTTGAACAGCAGAAGTCTGTCCGTTACGGAGCCATAGACCAGGATGTTGTCGGTATTTTTCGGCAGGGTGGCGAGGTTGAAGTTGTTGTCCTCTTTTATCGTCAAGGCAAGCTGACCGCCAGGCGCAATTATAACCTCAACTGGCAGTTGGATGAAGATGATCTGCTGGCTGAGTTCCTCTCCCAGTTCTACGGGCGCGATGTGCCTGTTCCTGATGAGGTCGTCTTGCCCCTGGAGATTGAAGGGGGCGACGCCTTGTCGGAGTGGCTCACAGAACGCCGAAGCCGTAAGGTCCAGGTTGTGACGCCGCAACGGGGCGAGCGGCGTCACCTGGTGGAATTGGCGAACCGCAACGCCAAAGAGGCTTGGCAGGAGCGGGGGAGCCGAGAGGAAGCACGGCGTAGAGTCCTTGCAGAGATCATGCAGCGCCTGCAACTCCAGCGAATGCCGCAGCGCATCGAGTGCTTTGATATCTCGACGATTCAGGGGCATGCGACCGTCGCCAGTATGGCGGTGGTCGTGGACGGTGAACCCGATACGGGAGAGTACAGACACTACAAGGTGAAGAGTGTGGAAGGGACAGACGATTATGCCGCCTTAAGAGAAGTTTTGCTCAGGAGGTTACAGCGCGGTATCGAAGAGCAGAAGCTTCCTGATTTTATCCTGATTGATGGCGGTAAGGGGCAACTTGGGGTCCTGTCAATGGTGCTCGAGGAGCTTGGCTTGCGCGATCTTATTGACATCGCCGGAATTGCCAAGAGTCGTGTTAAAGCTAACGTTCGCGGGCGTGTCGTAGAACGTAGTGAAGAGAGATTCTTCCTGCCGGGACGCAAAAATCCCGTCATCTTGCGCGGCGGTTCTGCGGCTTTGTTCCTGCTGGAACGATTGCGTGACGAGGCGCACCGTTTTGCCATTACTCATCACCGTAAGGTACGGGGTAAAGCACAACTTCAATCTGTGTTGTCAGAGATCCCCGGGGTCGGAGCAAAACGACAAAAGGCTCTGTTGAAGCATTTCGGCAGTCTGAAAAAGATCAAGGCGGCCAGCCTGGAGGAGTTAAAGGCCATGCCGGGTTTGCCGACACGAACGGTCGAAGAGGTTTATCATTTTTTCCATGGTTGAGAGATTCGACTGATGAGAGCCCCCGGGTTTGACAAAGGCTATACCGTATTGTAGAAGTGATTAGGTCCCATCCATGCTTAGCCGCTGGCTGCAGGGGCTGGTTTCCAGTGCCACTGGCTTTGCTCACATTCGTGCAGGTCTCAAATCTCAGGAGGCAATTGGAATGAAAAAGCATTTTATGCTCACATTGTTGCTGGTGCTGGCACTGACAGGTCTGGCTCATGCGAAGACTCTGAAACTGGCCATGGATGCCGACCCGGTCTCTCTCGATCCTCATATGCAACTTTCCGGAGGAATGCTTCAATACTCTCATATGGTCTTCGATCCGCTGGTGCGCTGGACCAAGGAGACAACCATCGAGGGCCGTCTTGCTGAGAAGTGGGAGCGTCTCGATGAAAAGACTGTGCGTTTCCACCTGAAGAAGGGCGTCAAGTTTCACAGTGGCAATGAGTTGACTGCCGATGATGTCATATGGACCGTCAATCGCCTGAAAGAATCTGTTGATTTCAAAGGTATCTTCGAGCAGTTCAATTCGCCGCTCAAGGTCGACAAGTACACGGTTGATATCGTCACCAAGGTTCCCTATCCACTGTTAGTCAGCACCGCCACCTACATCTTCCCGATGGATAGCAAGTTTTACTCAGGCAAGGATGACAAGGGGATGGACAAGGCGGCCATAAACAAAACGGGCTATTCTTTTGCCAACGACAATCTGTCAGGAACCGGTAAGTATACAGTCTCTGAACGTCAGCAGGGCGTCAAGGTGGTCTTCGAGGCCTTCGCTGGATACTGGGACAAAGAGTCTCCCGGCAATGCCGACAAGATTGTTCTGACTCCGATCAAGAATGATGCCACCCGCGTTGCCGCATTGCTGTCCGGCGACGTCGACTTCATCATGCCGGTACCACCGCAGGATATGGACAGGATTGAAAAATCAGACAGTGTAAAATTAGTGACCATGAGCGGTACACGAATTATCACTCTGCAGCTCAACCAGAACCGCGTTGAAGCTTTCAAGAACCCCAAGGTTCGTCAGGCAGTCGTCTATGCCGTCAATAATGCAGGCATCGCCGAAAAACTGATGAAGGGGCGGGCAACCGTTGGCGCTCAGAACAGTCCAAAGGGCTATGCCGGGCATAATCCGGACCTGACTCCGCGCTACGATCTGAAAAAAGCCAAGCAATTGATGAAAGAGGCTGGTTACGAAAAGGGCTTTGAAGTCAGCATGGTGGCGCCGAACAACCGTTACGTAAACGACGAGAAAATTGCCGAAGCGACGGCTTCGATGCTCGGCAAAATCGGCATCAAGGTTAATCTGAAGACTATGCCGAAAGCTCAGTACTGGGACCAGTTCGATCTGCAGGTCGCAGATATCCAGATGATCGGTTGGCATTCAGATACCGAAGATACCGGCAATTTCTTCGAGTTCCTGCTCATGTGTCCTAACAAGGAGACCGGTTACGGCCAATACAACTCGGGCAATTACTGCAATCAAGAGGTTGATAGTCTGGCGCTGAAGGTGCAGGCCGAGACTGATGAGGTCAAGCGGACCGCCATGTTGCAGAAAATGGAAAAAATCGCTTACGATGAGGCTGCTTTTGTGCCGTTGCACTGGCAGGATCTTTCCTGGGCAGGTAAGAAAAACCTTGGCATCGAATCAATTGTCAACGTAATGAATTTCCCCTACTTTGGTGACCTGGTCATCCAGTAATCCGGGTTAGCAGAATCGCTCTCAAGGGGGAGTACCCACAGGTGCTCCCCCTTGAAGTGTTTTGGAGATTAAAGATGATAGCTTTCATGATCCGCCGACTGTTCCAGGCACTGATCGTCATCTTCATTATCAGCGTCATCGGCTTTGCCATCAAGCAAAGTGTGGGTGACCCGGTGCGTGAATTGACGGGGATTTCGGTTTCCGAAGAAGAGCGCGTTGAGTTCAGGGAAAAGCTCGGGCTTAATGATCCCTGGTATGTTCAGTATGGTCGTTTCTTTGGTGACGCCATACAGGGCGATTTGGGCACCTCCTTCTTCTACAAGCGGCCGGCTACCGAGGTGATCCTGGAGAAGGCGCCTGCGACACTCGAGTTGGTATTCGTCAGCAGTCTGATCATCCTGCTTTTTTCCGTTCCACTGGGGGTTTTCTCGGCGATCAAGCCGGACAGTCTGTTCTCGCGTGCCCTGATGGGCAGCAGCATTGTCGGCGTTTCGATCCCGGTTTTTCTGACCGCAATCATGATGGTTTACCTGTTTTCCATCAAGCTCAGTTGGCTCCCTTCGTACGGACGCGGCGAGCTGGTTATGCTCGGGGGCTGGGGGACCGGCTTGCTGACTCTGGATGGCTGGCTGCATATCCTGATGCCGAGCGTCGCTCTAAGCTCGATTATGCTGCCGCTCTTTATCCGTCTGATTCGCTCGGAGATGATGGAGGTCCTCGAGTCGGAGTACATCAAGTACGCCTGGGCCAAGGGGTTGACTCACCGGCGGGTCTGGTTCGTCCATGCCTTCAAAAACACTCTTCTACCGGTGATCACCGTTGGTGGTGTGCAGCTTGGTGTCACGATCGCCTTCACTATTCTGACCGAGACGGTTTTTCAGTGGCAGGGCCTCGGCTTCATGTTCATGGAGGCCGTAGAACGCTCCGATGCGCCACTCCTGGTTGCTTACCTGATGTTTGTCGGCATTGTTATGGTCGGGGTCAATACCATCGTCGACCTGATTTATGGGTTGGTCAACCCAACCATCCGCATTGCGGGGGTGAAGTAGATGAATCGTCTCGACAAGTTCCGCCAAAGCTTTCTTTGGTACAGCTTCAAGCGTGATAAGGTTGCGATCGCCTGCCTGCTGGTGTTGCTGATTCTGGTGTTGACGGCAATCTTTGCCCCGTTAATTGCCCCCTATAATCCCTACGACCCGGAAATGATCGATATCATGAATTCCGAGATCCCGCCGGCATGGGAGGCCGAGGGGGGGACAGAGTTCCTGCTGGGAACTGATTCTCAAGGGCGCGATATGCTCTCGACCATGATTTACGGGATGCGTATTTCAATCATCATCGGCCTTGGCGCCGTCGCTCTTCAGGCGGTTCTGGGGGTCCTGATAGGACTCTTTGCCGGCTATCATGGCGGCCGGCTGGATGCTTTTTTCATGCGCGCTGCAGATGTACAGCTCTCGTTCTCTTACCTGATGGTTGCGATCTTCATGAGTGCTATCCTCCAGGCCGTGGTCGGGGTCGCAAAGTTTGGCGAGATCGCTATTCCCTTCCTGGTCCTGGTGATCGGACTTTCGCAATGGCCCCAATATGCCCGAACAGTTCGGGCCTCGGTTCTGGCTGAGAGAAAAAAGGAGTATGTGGAAGCAGCCAGGGTGGCCGGCTTCACCTCGTCGCGGATTATTCTCGACCAGATTTTTCCCAATACTCTGTCACCGATTCTGGTGCTTTCCACAATTCAGGTTGCAAACGCGGTCATGAGTGAAGCGGCTCTATCCTTCCTGGGCCTCGGGATGCCGATCGATCGGCCTTCCCTCGGTTCCTTGATTAACTCTGGCTTTGAACTCATCTTCAGCGGGGCCTGGTGGATTACTGCTCTGCCTGGCCTGCTGCTGGTGATTCTGGTGTTGTCGATCAATATGCTTGGAGACTTCTTGCGCGATGTCTTCAATCCGAAGCTATATAAGGGCTAACGGTATGACGAGTTTGTTGGAAGTCAAAGACCTGGTTATCAAGTTTGCCCTGCGTACCGGTGAGGTGACAGCCACCAATGGCGTCAGTTTTACTTTGGAAAAGGGTGAGCGGCTTGGCTTGGTCGGTGAGTCGGGGGCAGGCAAGTCGGTGACCGGTTTCTCGATCATCAACCTGATCAGCAAGCCGGGCTACATCGCCTCCGGCGAGGTTAATTTTCTTGGTGAGGATCTCGCGAGGGTTAGTGATGAGCGGATACGCAGTATTCGCGGCAACCGGATCAGCATGATCTTTCAGGATCCGATGATGACTCTCAATCCGGTACTGACGATCGGTACCCAGATGACTGAGACCCTGCATCAGCACAATCCGCAGATGAGCAAAGCAGAAGCACGCGCTATAGCCCTCGACAAGCTGCGTAAGGTTTACATCCCTTCGCCAGAAAAACGTCTTGGCCAGTACCCCCACGAGTTCTCTGGTGGCATGCGCCAGCGGATCATCATTGCCATCGCCCTGCTGACGGATCCTGAACTGATTATTGCTGATGAGCCGACGACCGCTCTCGACGTGACCATTCAGGCAGAAATCATGGAGTTGCTCATGGAACTCTGTGAAACCGAAGATATGGGTTTGATCCTCATAACCCATGACCTGGCGGTGGTTGCTCAGGTGACTCAGAATATCGCCGTGATGTACGCCGGGAGCGTGGTCGAGAAAGGCCCGACGGCACAGGTTGTCGCCGATCCACAGCATCCCTACACGCAAGGCTTGATTGCCGCTCTGCCGCAGAGCAGCGGTCACGGCGAACGCCTCAACCAGATTCCCGGTATGATGCCGACGCTTAAGAACATCCCTCCGGGCTGTTCTTTTAACCCGCGCTGCCCGCATGTGATGGAGGTGTGCAAGCAGCAGGTCCCGAGCTTAAGATCTGGCAAGAATAGTAACCTGGCGGCTTGTCACCTATATCCACCTGAAAAAGACAACCCTTCTGCGAGGTAAAGCTTGGGTGAGGGCCTTCCATGATTTTTGTAACTGGATTAACTCTATGAATATTTGTTTAACGGAGTCGTAAAACCATGACTGATGCCTTGCTTTCAGTTAAAAATCTTTACAAACACTTTGATATTTCCGGTGGCTTGCTCGACCAGATCAGTTTTAGCGCCGGCAGGTTACACAGGCGCCGGACTCTGGTCAAAGCGGTCAATAATATCAGCTTCGATTTGCAAGCCGGGGAGACTTTTAGCGTGGTTGGAGAATCCGGGTGCGGTAAGTCGACTTTGGGGCGCACGATTATGGGTCTTTACCCTCCGAACGCCGGCGAGATCCACTATTCGGGCAATCGTATCGACAATCTCGACCATAAGAGGCTGTTGCCGTACCGGAAAAAAATGCAAATGGTGTTTCAGGACCCCTACGCTTCGTTGAATCCACGCAAAACAATTCGTCAGGCCCTGGAAGCTCCGCTCCGTTACCACAATCCGAATTTAAGCAACTCTGAAGTCAAGGACCGGATTGACGAAGTGATGATTCAGGTCGGTAGCGATCCCCAGTGGATCAGTCGTATGCCGCATGAATTTTCCGGCGGTCAACGACAACGGATCTCCATTGCCCGCGCCCTGGTCGTCGACCCGGATTTTATAGTTGCCGATGAGCCGATTTCGGCCCTCGATGTTTCAATTCAGGCACAGATCCTCAACCTGATGATGGATTTGCAGCAGCAGCGCAATCTTGCCTATCTGTTTGTTGCGCATGATTTGTCGGTGGTTGAACATCTCAGTGACCGGGTTGGTGTTATGTACCTGGGCAGTATGTGTGAACTCTCTGAAGCCGGCATCCTTTTTGAGAACCCACGGCATCCCTATACCCAGGCGCTGATGAGTGCGATTCCGAAATTGGAAGGCGGGCCGAGTGAACATATTCGTCTCAAGGGAGAGGTCCCGACGCCAATCAACTTGCCCAGTGGTTGTGTCTTTCATGGCCGCTGCCCTTATGCCAACGCACGTTGCACCGCAGAAAACCCACAGCTTTTAAGTCTTGAAGATGGTCGGCAGGTTGCCTGCCACGGGGTGGAGGAAGGACGCTTTTAAATGGTCGCGGGGGAGTGGATAAGGTGATGACAGGGGCAGGGGCGACAGGTTTTTATCTGACGCCCCTGTTTATTTCTATTCTTTGATCAGCTCCACCTCGAGACTGATCCGAACCTCTTCACCAACGACAACGCCACCAGCTTCGAGGGCTTTGTTCCATGTGAGCCCAAAATCCCTCCTGTTGATTTTCGTCGATGCTGAAGCCCCACGTCGGGTATTGCCCCAGGGATCGGTTACCGTGGGACTGAACTCCTCGACATCAAGTGTCACCGCACGGGTCTCTCCATGCAGCGTCAGCTCTCCATTGATTTGGGTCGGTACGTCGTTGGCTACGGTGACTTTCTTGGAAACGAAAGACATCACCGGGTAGCTGGCGACGTCGAAAAAATCAGGACTGCGCAGATGGTCATCACGCTTCTTGTTGCCGGTATCAACAGATGCCGTGGCAATTTGAACATTGACGCTTGAGTTCTCAGGCTCTGTTTCGTCGAAGACCACCGCACCCTTCACATCGTTAAAGCTTCCCTTGACCCAGGAAATCATCAGGTGCTTGATCTTGAATTCTACGGACGTGTGGGCAGGGTCAATTTTCCAGTTCTCGGCCAGTGCGAAATGGGGGATCGCTAAGAATAAAGTGATTAGAAAAATCGGTTTTAAGATAAACATGATCAGGAACCCTCCAGGATCTCGAGCGGTTGAAATGCCTTTAGATATAATTATTACAGCACCGGTAAGCTATTGGCAAGTTGAACAAAAGACTTTCACCACAGAGGCACAGAGGACACAGAGAAAAAGGTGGTGAGTTGCTCTGTAACTCGAGAGAACGAAGCGAGCGGGGGAATGACAGGGAAAGGCTAACAAAAAAGGCCCCTGGGAAACCCCAGAGGCCTTGGATACGTCTAGCTGCTTTTGTTTATTCGACGGTAACTTCAGCATCTTCGATGATGACATCGTATGCGTAGCCGTAGCCAAAGTCCTTGTCAACGACAACAACGCCACTTACGGTCACGGTGTCGCCCATCTTGGCTGAAGCACTGGTGGTGACGGTCAGGTCGCTGGTGCCCTCTGCGCCAGTGCCATCCTGAAGATGAATCCAGTTCTTGCCCATGATTTCGGGAGTGAACTTGACAACTTTGCCGCGTATAGAGACCGACTTGCCGGCAAGCTCATCCTTTTTGGTGAACATGTCCTCAACAGTGACGCCACCTTCTGCGGCAGTAATGCCAGAGAGGTCAACAGTGGTTTCTTCAACAACCGTTTTGCCACCATTCATGGAAGGATGCTCAGAGGGCATGTCGCCGCTCAGAGTTTGTTCGCCGCCAACCAGAACCGAGGGAACGAAGTAGACCATGTCGAAGGT
>SBFN01000149.1 GCA_006226895.1 Deltaproteobacteria bacterium
GAGCGTGAGAACATCATGAATATCTATGAGAAGGTTTCGGGAGCTCGAATGACCTCGAACTACTTCCGTGTTGGTGGCCTCTCTGCTGATTTTCCCGCAGGTCTGGATAAAGAGATTCGTGATTTTATCGAGACAATGCCTGGCCACATAGATACTTACGAGGGTCTGCTGACTGGCAACAAGATCTGGCAAAAGCGTATTCAGGATGTCGGCGTTATCAGTGCCGAGGATGCGATTGACCTCGGTGTCACCGGTCCTTCCTTGCGTGGTTCCGGTGTCGATTGGGACTTGCGTCGTGATCAGCCCTACTCCGGTTATGAAAACTATGATTTTGAAGTTGCCGTCGAAGAAGGCTGTGACACATGGGCTCGTTATATCGCTCGCCTCAAGGAGATGCGTGAGTCCTGCAAAATTATTAATCAGGCTCTCGACAAGTTGACACCAGGCCCGATTCTTGCCGATGCACCGAAGGTTGTTCTGCCCTCCAAGCAGGATACGGTGAATACGATCGAGGGTTTGATTCATCACTTCAAAATCATCAGTGAAGGCTTCAAGCCTGAAGCCGGTGAAGTTTACGTCGGCGTGGAGAATCCAAAAGGTGAGGTCGGTTTTTACCTGGTATCTGACGGTTCACCCCGGCCGCATCGTATGAAGATTCGCCCGGCTTCTTTCATTAACCTCCAGGCCTTGCCCAAGATGTGTGAAGGTTCGATGATTGCAGACGTTGTCGCTGTTATCGGAACCCTGGACATCGTTTTGGGTGAGATCGACCGCTAACCTGCTGCGAGGATAAGGAATCAGCCATGAGTGATGCAGTCGAAGCAACTGTTGAAGAGCAGGACGTAGATCTGACAGGGGCCAACCAGATTCTCGACAAGTATGTCGATTTTCCTGGGGCTTTGATGCCGGCTCTTCAGGAAATACAGGAGTTCTACGGTTATATACCCGAGCCAACTGTGCATCTTACTGCTGAAAGGTTAAATATTTACGCCAGCCAGATTTACGGTGTTTTAACCTTCTATGCGCAGTTTCACCTTGAGCCGCGCGGCAAGTACATTATCCGTGTCTGCATGGGAACGGCTTGCCACGTTAAGGGTGCAGGGCGGATTGCTGACATCATCAAGGAGCGCTTGGGTGTCGGTCATGCTGAAACCACTGAAGACCTTAAGTTTACGGCAGAATACGTGGCCTGCATTGGTGCCTGCGGCATGGCACCGGTCATTATGGTCAATGATGGAACCTACGGTTCTCTGACGGTCCAGAAGACGGACGAAGTCATCAAAAAATATCAAGAGCTGGATTGATAACTCACCGAGGATTTTATGGCCGAAACAGCTGAAAATATCCAAATACTTGTCTGCACGGGAACCGGTGGCTTCGCCTCTGGCGCCCAGGGCGTCATAGATGCATTTGAGGCAGAGTTTGAAAAGCAGGGCGTAGAAGCCAAGGTTGGTAAGCGTTGCGATATCAAGAAGACCGGTTGCCGCGGCCTGTGTGCCAACGACGTTCTGGTTGATGTCATCTTGCCTGGCCAGGAAGCTGTGACCTACGACTTTGTGACTGCTGAGCTGGTGCCGCAGATTGTTGAAGAGCACATGCTCAAGAACGAGGCCGTTGAAAAGAAGGTCGCGGGCAAATATTACAACAAGTTTCTCGAGAAGCAGCAACGTATCATTTTCTCTCGGTGCGGTACCATCGACGCCGAGAGTCTGGATGATTTCCTCGCCAACAAGGGTTTCACAGGCATCAAGAAAGCCGTGACCATGGCTCCCGATGAAGTTATCGAGGAAGTCAAGAAGTCCGGCTTGCGTGGCCGTGGTGGCGGTGGCTTTCCCACCGGCGTCAAGTGGTCTTTCTGTAGAGCCACCCCGGGTGAGAACAAATATCTGATCTGCAATGCTGACGAAGGCGACCCAGGCGCTTTTATGGACCGTTCGGTTCTTGAAGGCGACCCCTATGGCCTGATTGAAGGCATGATGATCGCCGCTTACGCGATCGGTTGTAAGTTCGGTTATGTCTATTGTCGTGCTGAGTATCCGTTGGCAATCAAGCGCTTGCAAAAAGCGATCGATGTCTGCACACTGAGAAAGGTTATCTGGGCAAGGACTGCATGGGGCTTGGCTTTGAGTTCGAGATGCGTATCAAGGCAGGTGCCGGTGCCTTTGTCTGCGGCGAAGAGACGGCCCTGATGGCCTCGATCGAAGGTGAGCGCGGTATGTCCCGTCCTCGTCCTCCATTCCCTGCTGTTAAAGGTCTCTGGGGCAAGCCGACTAACATCAACAACGTTGAGACGTTCGCCAACGTTGCTTATATCCTCTACAACGGCGCTGATTGGTATTCTTCAATCGGGACCGAAGGCACCAAGGGCACCAAGATCTTTGCCCTGACCGGTAAGGTCAAGCATACCGGGCTGGTCGAGGTTCCTGCCGGAACCACGATGAAGGAAGTTATTTACGAAGTTATTTACGACGTTTGCGGCGGTATCCTCAATAACCGTAAATTCAAAGCCGTTCAGGCCGGTGGCCCTTCGGGCGGTTGTCTACCTGCTGAAGCCCTTGACGCTGAAGTCGACTACGACTCGCTGATCAAGGCCGGCGCAATGATGGGCTCCGGTGGTCTGGTCGTTATGGATGAGACCACCTGCATGGTCGACATTGCCCGCTTCTTCCTCAACTTCACCCGTGTAGAGTCCTGCGGCAAATGTATCCCCTGCCGTATCGGCTTGAAGATCATGCTCGAAATCCTTGAGCGGATCTGCTCAGGTGAGGGCCGTGAAGGTGACCTGGAGTTGCTGGAAAGCATGGCTTACGACATCAAGAAAAGCTCGCTTTGTGGTCTCGGTCAAACAGCACCAAACCCGGTACTTTCCACACTTCGCTATTTCCGCCACGAGTACGAAGCGCACATTAAAGAAAAAGAGTGCCCATCTCACGCGTGCAAACCGCTGCTGCATTTCAGAGTTATCGAAGAGAAATGTAAAAAGTGCGGCATCTGCCCGCGGGTCTGCCCGGTTGACTGTATCCAGTGGGAAAAGGGCCAGGTTGCTGTGATTGACCGTGAGGCATGCACTGAGTGTACATCCTGCTACGACGCCTGTCGCTTCATGGCGATTGAATAGTCATTATTTTAAGTCTATCACTGACGATAAGAGGACACGATGGTTAACCTGACAATCGACGGTAAACAGGTCACGGTCAGCAAGGCGGCGACGATTTACGAAGCTGCCAAGGAGGCTGGAATTCATATTCCGGTTCTCTGCTATGCCAAGAAGTTGCTGCCCTACGGCGCCTGCCGGGTCTGCCTGGTGGAGGTTGAGCAGATGAAGGGTCGTTTGATCCCCTCCTGCACCACACCGGTTAGTGAAGGTATGGTTGTGGTCACCACTTCGGATGAGATCAAGAAGGTCCGTAAGACGGTGATGGAATTCCTGCTGGTGAACCATGTTCTTGATTGCCCCGTCTGTGACAAGGGT
The DNA here is from genome assembly GCA_006226895.1 of Deltaproteobacteria bacterium. Lineage (GTDB taxonomy): Bacteria > Desulfobacterota > Desulfuromonadia > Desulfuromonadales > BM103 > M0040. Next base: position 3,473 of record SBFN01000149.1, read on the forward strand.
GGTGAATGTGATCTGCAGGATCTGGCTTATGAATTCGAATCGATCTCCAACCGCTTCGAAGGTGAAAAGTTCGATCTGCCGACTGATGAAGTTAACCCACTGATCGAGCGCAATATGAATCGTTGCGTTCTCTGCGGCAAATGCGTCCGCGTTTGTGACGAAATCGTTGGCTACGGTTCTTACTCATTCATCAATCGTGGTTTTGAGACCAAGATTGCGACTGCTTACGACCGTGGATTGGACTGCGAATTCTGCGGTCAGTGTCTTTCCATGTGCCCGGTCGGTGCTCTTTTGCCTCGCCCCTTCAAATTTAAAGCCCGTCCCTGGCAGCTTAATGAAGTTGATTCGGTCTGCGGTTACTGCGGTAATGGCTGTACCGTTACCCTGGGTGTTAAAGACAATAAAGTTGAAACGATTCGATT
>SBFN01000006.1 GCA_006226895.1 Deltaproteobacteria bacterium
GGCCTTTTCAAAATCATTCAGGAGTCAGGCATCGCCGCCGGCGTGCGTCGTATCGAAGCCGCAACCGGGACGCGCGCCCTCGACCTGATCCAGCAGCAGGAGGAGAGCCTGAGCCGCATGGCCGGCCTGGTCAAGAGTGATCGCCCGCAGCTGGAAACCCGTCTGGTCAAGATGGTTGAGCACCAGAAAGACCTGGAGCGCGAGCTGGCGACCCTGGAAAGTCGTCTGAAAGCGGGCCAAGCCGAGGACATCATGAGCAAAATCGTGGAGATTGGCGATGTCAAACTCCTGGCCGCTGAAGTTGATGCAACCGATGGCAAGGGTTTACGCGAGATGGCAGACAAGCTTCGAGACAAACTCGGTTCCGGAGTCGTCGCAATCGGCTGCCCTCACGAAGGCAAGGTAAACCTGCTGGTTGCTGTCACCGCCGATCTGACGGACAAGCTGCATGCCGGCAAGCTGGTCGCGGTCCTGGCCGAAGAGGTCGGCGGTCGCGGTGGCGGACGACCGGACCTTGCCCAGGCCGGCGGCAGTCAACCGGAGAAGCTCGCCTCAGCCTTGAGTAAGGTGGCTGACCTGGTACGAAACGTATAACGTGAGTCGAAACCAATAGCCAAGCCCCTGATGCAAGAGATTACTGCGGAGTCACCATGCGCCTGGAAACACGCGAAGAGGCTCAACTGCTGCAACAGTTGGAAAAACCGACCATTCTCATCGTCGATGACGAAGAGATTATTCGTGATCTCTGTGCCAGGGCGCTGAAAGATTACCGAATCCTTCAGGCCGAAAATGGCCAGGCCGCATTGAAGATTCTGGATCAGCAAGAAGTCGACCTGGTCCTGGCCGACATCATGATGCCGATCATGAACGGTCTCGACCTGCTGCAACAGGTTAAGGAACGTGACCCATCGCAGCTGGTCATCGTCATGACCGGGTATGCAGACAAAGATATTATCCTGCGGGCCCTCAAGGCTCACGCCGACGACTTCATACAGAAGCCGATCAATCTTCTCCAGCTCAAAACGACCATCAGCAAGGCCATGGAGCAAAAAGCTCTGCGCCGTGAGCTATTGCAATTAAAACAGCTCGATCGCATCAAGTCTGATTTTCTCGGCCTGATCTCACACAAGCTGCGCACCCCGACGACCTCCATATCCCTCTTCATTCAGAACCTTGCCAGCGGAACTGTCGACACCGAAGAGGTTGGTTTCACTGAAGCACTCAAAGCCATTCAGGAAGAATCGGATTACCTGGCTTACCTGATTCAGGACCTTCTCTACTACAGTGACATTATCCTCCAGGACAACGAGGGCAGGGCCGCGACGGAAGACCTGAAAGAAATTGCCATGAGCCTGTTGGCAGAAAAACGCTCTGCGCTCGAAAAGAAGGGCTTGATCCTGCAGAGCAAGCTGGCCGGCAGTTGGCCGACCATTATGGTCGATCGCCGGCGTATTTCTTTTGCTCTCAACGCCCTCCTGGACAACGCGATCAAGTTTACTCCGCCAGGGGGTGAAATCACACTTACGGGAGAGATTACAAAGCAGGCTCTCTACATGACAATTACCGATAACGGGCCCGGAATTACCCAGGAAGAAGCAGCCAAGGTCTTCGAGAAGTTTTACCAGATCGACCCGCACCACACAGGCCAGGTCCGTGGTTTTGGCCTGGGACTCTTTTACGCCCGTCAATTTATCCGTGATCACGGCGGCACGATTCATCTGGACACAGCTCCCGGCAAAGGAACATCTGTCACAATCCAGCTGCCAAGACTGGCCAACGACTGATACGATTCGAAGAGCTCCCCACCCTGCGAGAACCTTCTCCCGGAGACTCAGGTTGAGTCTTCGACAACATCGTCTCCAACTCTTTCTTCTGCCCTTTTTCTATCTGTCATTTCCACCTTGACATCTTGCCTGACTGCAGGCATTTTGCTTTGTCTGTTCGCAGGCTTATGTTATATTTGCAATATTTTTCGCTGATTTACGGCAAGTTTCGCCAAGGGGTTTAAAATGTTCAAAGGAACAACCATTCTTTGCGTGAGACGGGGAAACCAGGTAGCGATGGCCGGAGATGGTCAGCCTCGGCAACACCGTCATGAAGCACACGGCCAGGAAGCTGAGACGCATGTACGATGACCAGGTCATTGCCGGATTTGCGGGCAGTACGGCCGACGCTTTCACCCTCTTTGAAAAGTTTGAGGCGAAGCTCCAGGAATACCGCGGCAATTTGCAGCGAGCGGCCGTTGAACTGGCCAAGGACTGGCGCAAAGACCGGATTCTGCGACACCTTGAAGCCCTGCTGATTGTCGCGGACCGCGAAGCAACCCTGGTCCTCTCAGGTGTTGGCGATGTCATCGAACCGGAACACGGCATAGCTGCGATTGGTTCAGGGGGCACTTTTGCCCAGGCCGCGGCCCGTGCCTTAACCTGTCATACAGATTTAGCCATGTCGCAGGTTGCTGAAGAATCGCTGAAGATTGCCGCCGACATCTGTGTTTACACCAACGATCAGATTATCGTGGAGACCCTGACATGAACAACTTTACTCCACGGGAAATCGTTTCCGAACTCGATCGCTATATCGTCGGCCAGAATAACGCTAAACGCGCGGTCGCGGTCGCCTTGCGCAACCGATGGCGCCGCCAGCAGGTCAAACCCGAACTGCGCGATGAGATTGCACCGAAGAACATCATCATGATCGGCCCGACCGGGGTGGGAAAAACCGAGATCGCCAGACGCCTGGCGCGCCTGGCACAAGCCCCGTTCGTCAAGGTTGAAGCCAGCAAGTTCACCGAAGTCGGCTATGTCGGCCGTGACGTCGAGAGTATGGTTCGCGATCTAACTGGCGATCCTCATGGTCAAAACCGAAGAAGCCAAAAGCCAGAGGCTTAAAGCTGAAGACCTGGCTGAAGAGCGCTTACTCGACCTTCTCCTGCCAGGCGAAAAGAACCTTGAAGATTCCAAAGACGGCAGCAGCACAACGCGTGACAAGCTGCGTCGGCTGCTGCGTATGGGTGAGCTCAACGAGCGCATGGTCGAGATCGAAACACAAGACACCCAGATGCCGAACATGCAGGTCTTCGGCCCTCAAGGTTCCGAAGACATGGGCATCAACATCAAGGAGATGTTTGGCAACATGTTTCC
>SBFN01000205.1 GCA_006226895.1 Deltaproteobacteria bacterium
TTTGCAGCGAAGATGGCAGCTGAAAAATTGACCGAGAAAGATATCGATCGGCTCGAATCAATTAATGAGCGCCTTAAAAAGATCGCTGCGGATGGTGACGTCAAGAGCTTTTTCCGTGTGCATGACGAGTTCCACGATCTCTTTATCAAGGCGTCTGGTAACGATAAACTTTACGAGATGATTAACCAGTTGGTGATGAAGTTCAAGCGTCTGCGTCTGGCTTCCCTTTCACAGCCCGGGCGGATGGAAATATCGGTGGAAGAGCACTGCAATATGATCGAAGCCTTTAAGAGCCACGATGGAGAACGGGCAGATAGCCTGGTACGGCACGCTGCAACTATCGGTGCCGGAGTCCTGATTCAGAGTATGTCAGAAGCCGAGAATTCTGCAAATAATGCGGAGTCGGCTTAAAAACAGAAAAGTTGCTGCAGGCAATCGCGTAATATTTGGTGAAGTAAGAAGGGCTCGTCTGGATGGACGGGCCCTCTTTCTTTTGGTGAAAAAGGTGCTGAAAAAATATAAGAATTTTTTATTAGTTGCGTAGACGATAACTGCGCGCGATCAGGATGGCAGCCCAGACAAACAAACCCAGTGCCATTGCAGTAACCGTGCAGAAAGAAACGATAAAGGACAGGTCACCGACACCGAGAATTGCATAACGGAAGCTGTCAATCAGATAGAAAAGTGGGTTGAGGTGAGAAATCCTGGCCCAGAGTGGCGGCAAGATGGAGATCGGGTAAAAAACGCCGCCCAGGTAGATCAGGGGTAAAATGATGAAGTTGGTGTACATCGACAGCGAATCGAAATTGTCTGCGTGGATCGCAGCGATAATGCCAAACTGGGCAAAGAGGAAGCTGGCCAGGCAGGCTATGGCGATCGCGGCAAAAGGGTGCGCCCAGGGCAGCGTGGCAAAAAGGCAGGAGATCAGCCAGACCACGAGGCCTACAGCCAGTCCGCGCAACATGGCGGCCAGGGTGTAAGCCATTATGAACTGGGTCGGGGTGACTGGTGTGACCAGAAGATCGACTATGCTGCCAAGGTAGCGCGACATGAAGAGCGAGGATGCCACGTTGGAGAAAGAGTTGTTGATGACGCCCATCAGGATCAGGCCCGGTATAACGAACTGGGCATAACTGAAGCCTTCGAGTACGCTGATACGTTCACCGAGGGTTGCTCCGAAGATAAAGAGGTAAAGCGAGGCAGTGATTACCGGGGTGACCAGGGTCTGGGAGGCCACGCGCAGGAAACGACGGATCTCTTTTCTCAGCAGGGTGTAAAAAGGCAGCCAGGGGTTGAAGGAGTTGTCGCTCTGTTGATTCATGCGTCCACCCTGCCCGCCTTGGTTATTTGCAGAAAGATTTCCTCGAGGCCGGCACTTCTGGTTTCGATATCGGCAATCGGCAGGCCGATCTCACAGAGTTGTTGCAGCAGGTCGCCGGTCGGTTGGCTGATCGATAAGGTCAATTGCAAGGTTGTGCCGGACTCGTCAAGTTCCGTCGCCTGGCAACAAAGATTATCCGGCACTTGTGCAATCGGCTCCTGTAGGTGGACAATGATCGTGCGAGTGCCGAGTTCCTGCAGCAGGGTCTCGGTTGGTTCGAGTGCGATGACCTTGCCGTGGTTCATGATGGCGAGGCGATCGCACATCTGCTCGGCTTCTTCTAAGTAATGAGTGGTCAAAAGAATGGTCGTGCCCTGCTGGTTGATTTCACGCACAAAATCCCAGAGCGTGTGGCGCAGTTCCACGTCGACACCGGCGGTCGGTTCATCAAGGATGAGCAGCCGGGGCTTGTGAATCAGCGCTTTGGCGATCATGAAACGGCGCTTCATGCCGCCGGAGAGCTTGATCATAACCTTGTGCAGGTGTGGTTTAAGACCCAGGCGGTCGATTAATTGCAGCCGCCAGGCTTCATCGTCACGAACGCCGTAATAGCCGGCGTGCAGTCTCAGGGCCTGGTCGATGGTGAAGAAATTATCGATGACGATTTCCTGGTGCATAACGCCAACCATGCGCCGGGTGGTGCGGTAGTCCTTGTGGTTGTCTGCTCCGAAAATTTCGATGGAGCCGCTACCGATGCGCGAGACACCACCGATCATGTTGATTGTCGTGCTTTTACCGGCACCGTTAGGGCCGAGCAGGCCGAATATCTCCCCGGGCTCGATGGTAAACGAGATGTCGTTGACGGCAATGGCACCGTCGAACTCTTTCGAGAGATTATGAATGGCAAGAGCTGGAGTTGTCATGGAATCTCAAGTTATGCCGCCGCAAGGAACGATTGTCAAGACTTGTCATCTGCTGCGATTGACATAGCCTCATGCAGAAGGTAATTATAGGGAATGTTTAATGGTTAAGGAGCACACGCCAACGGGTTGTGTTATCGTAAATTCAACAATGAGAGGGTATCATTCATGTCAGCTTTAAGTCGTATTTTGATTGTGTTGCTCGGCCTGCTTTTAACGGCCGGCTCGGTTTGTGCGGAACTCGAAAAGAATCTGGTCAAACGTCACCCCCTGGGCAAGCAACCGGTCGATGTTGCCCAGAGTGTCAGTGATGGGCGTGTCTTTGTTCTTCTTGAAACGGGAGAGGTCCAGATTTTCTCAGCTGACGGCCAGCCGCAGGAACTCTTCCAGGTTGGAGCGGGTATCACCAGCCTGGAAGTTTCCCCGGACGGACAGACGCTTTACCTGGGAAACAGCAAAAGCAACGAGTTGCAGATTCTCGCCATCGCTCATGTCCAGCAGCTTCCGGTTGGTTCCTCCGCTGTCAAGGGGGATGCGAATGCGCCGGTAACGATTACCCTCTTCGACGATTTCCAGTGTCCCTACTGCGCAAAACTGCTGCCGACCCTGGACCAGGTGATGGCGGCCTATCCCAAGCAGGTCAAGTTGGTATTCAAGCATTTTCCTCTGAGCATGCACAAGTTTGCCAAGCAGGCAGCCGTTGCCAGTATTGCAGCGCGCAACCAGGGCAAGTTCTGGCCTTTGCATGATCAGCTGTTTGCCAATTACAACAAGCTGAATGATGCCAAAATCCGTGAACTGGCCGAAGCTGTCGGCCTCGATATGGCACGTTTTGACCAGGATATTGCAAACCCGGCCCTGCTCCAGGAAGTAAACGCCGATATGCAGCTGGGTGCCAAAGCCGGTGTGCGTGGCACTCCTGCGGCGTATATCAACGGACGCCCGTTGAAAGATCGTAGTCTTAAAGGCTTCAAGAGGATGATAAATGCGGAGCTGAAAAAAGCAGCCGAGTAGTTTTCCGTTCGTTGCTCCAACGAAAAAGGCGACCCTGCTCTCTTTGTGCAGGGTCGCCTTTTGTCCTTTTGCCACGGAGCAGGGTCGTTACGTCTCGGCTTTTTGTTCTGCTTCGTCATCGCTTTCATGACGCTTGCCAAACAGCCTTGCGATGATAATACCGATTTCATAGAGGATAATGAAGGGCAGGGCCAGCGCTGTTTGTGAAAAAACATCCGGTGGCGTAAGCATGGCACCGGTCAGGAACGCGGCGAGGAGAGCGAACTTGCGGTTACGGGCGAGAAACTTGTAGTCCACGATGCCCATGCGGGCCAGAAAGAAGATCACTACCGGCAGCTCAAAAACCAACCCGAAGGCAAGCAGGAGTTTGCTCGACAAGGAGAGGTAGGAGCCCATTGAAAGCATGGCGTTGAGTTCACCACCGCCGGTGCCGAACTCGATAAGCACCTTGAAAGCCATGGGAAAGACGAAGTTGAAACCGAAAAAAGCGCCGCAGGCGAAGCAGAGAGAGCTTGCTCCCACAAAGGGGAAAATGTAGCGCTTCTCGTTTGCATAAAGGCCAGGTGCGATAAAGGACCAGATTTGCCAGAAGATCACAGGCATGGAGACGAGCAGACCGGCCAGAGCACCAATTTTCAGGTAAGTAAAAAAGGGTTCGGTTGCCGTGATGAAAACCAGCGAGGTTCCCTCCGGCAACGCCTGGCGAACCGGGCCGGCAATCAGGTTGAAGAGTTGTTCTGAAAATGAATAGCAGGCCAAAAAGGCCACCAGCCAGGAAACGCCGGAAATAATCAGCTTGCGACGTAACTCCTCAAGGTGAGTGGTCAACGGCATCTGTTGATCACTCATGCCGGGAGTCCTCGTTCTTCTTCTCGTTTTCAGCCGTTGCTGTTTCTTCCTTTGGTTTGTCGACAACAGGTTCTGAGACGACGGAAGGTTCTGGGATGTCAGCATTGGCCTCATCAGGGTAAGGTGTCTGCATGGCTCCGGGAGGGGTCAGCTTGACCGGTGGGGGCGTTTGCTGGTCGGTGTCATGACTACGGACTTCAGACTCAAAGGTCTGCTTCAGTTCGTCGGAGGCGCGTTTGAATTCCGAAAGGCCACGACCGAGGGCTTTGGCAATATCGGGGAGACGTTTCGGTCCGAGCACGATCAGGGCGATGGCCATGATCATGAGGAGTTCAGGAAAACCTATACCAAACATAATATAATCACCGTAAGCAGGGTTGTAAAAGTGAGCTGAGAATACCGGCAAACAGAGGCCCTGTCAAGGGCACTAAGATGGCTATAAGCGTTTGACATATCAAGGTTTTTGCACTAGGATACGGCAATCTTTCAGCAAGGAAATGGTTGTATCATGAATCAAAACGATATCATAAAAGAAATCCTCCGCCTGGCTGACGAGCGCGATGCTCTGATCCTGGCCCATAATTATCAACGCGATGAAATCCAGGAACTGGCACATATTACAGGGGATTCTCTCGCTCTGTCGATGGAGGCCGCTCGTACTGACAAGTCGGTGATCGTTTTCTGTGGTGTTCACTTTATGGCAGAAAGCGCTGCCATTCTGGCACCGGAAAAGACGGTTCTGCTACCGCGCCTTGATGCTGGTTGTCCGATGGCCGACATGATTACGGCAGAGGGCTTGCGTGAATTCAAAAGCAAGTATCCCGGCGTACCCGTGGTGACCTATGTCAACTCAAGTGCTGCTGTGAAAGCCGAGAGCGATATCTGTTGTACAAGCTCTAACGCCGTCAATGTTGTTGCCTCTCTTGCCGACAAAGAAGTCATTCTTGCTCCAGATCGTAATCTGGGCCGTTACATTGCCGACCAAGTGGATAAAACCTGCTACTTCTGGGATGGTTACTGTCCGACGCACGAACGCTTTACGGTTGCCGATGTTGAGGCGATCAAGGCTGATTATCCAGACGCCCTCTTTATGGCGCACCCCGAATGCCCTCCCGAGGTTTTGGCTCAGGCCGATCATATCTGCTCCACCAGCGGTATGTACTCCTTCGCCTCGGAAAATCCAGCCAAACAATTCATCGTCGGTACCGAAGCGGGCATTCTCTACCGCTTGCGCAAGGAGAATCCCGACAAAGAATTTATCCTGCCGACCACGCGACTTATCTGTCCAAACATGAAGCTGACCTCTATCGAGGATATTCTCAAATCTTTGCAGACTATGAGCCCCCAGGTGACGGTCCCGGAAGAGGTTAGAATCCCAGCTAAAATTACTCTGGACCGGATGCTGGCCGTTCCACGTGATTGATTCCCTTAGTCCCTGTTCTCCGCTCTTTTGCTACGGATTCAGGCGTGAAAGATGAAGACAGAATGATGGTCTTTGTCGGGTGCCAACATGTCAGAACCGATTGAACCCCGCTTTCAGCACAGCAGCCTTTCCGGTCTTCAGCACCCTTTCGCCTCCGGTGTGTTCGGACGCAGCGAAATTCTTGGCCTCAACGGCTGCAGCGACGCCTGGTTTGCCGCCGGGCTCTTGGCCCGCAAAGAGTGCGCAGAAACTCTCCTGATCGTGGCCTCCGACCAGGCTGAAGCCCAGCGGTTTTACCGGGCGTTGAGCTTTTTTCACGGCCGGCAGGCCGATATCCTCTTCTTCCCGCACTGGGAAACCGAACCTTACGCGCCCTTAAGCCCTCATCCTGAAATCGAAGCCACCCGCTTAGCGACTCTCGCCGCTCTCGCCAATGACCGCGGCAAGGCCGTAGTCACAACGGTCAAAGCTTTGCAGCAGAAGATTTTGCCCCGCGAGGTTCTCGATTCCCTGCGCCTGCAGCTCGAGGTCGGCAACGAGATGCCGCGCGACGGCCTTTTGCACGGGCTGGCTTCGCTCGGTTATCAGCGGGTCTCACTGGTTGAGGATCGCGGCAGCTTTGCCGTGCGCGGTGACCTGGTGGATCTTTTCCCGCCGATGCTTGAACAGCCGGTACGTTTGGCGTTCTTCGGCGACGAGCTTGAGGAGATTCGCAGTTTTGACCCAGCCAGCCAACGTTCCGGCGATCAGCATCTGCTCCGCCTTGAGCTGGCGCCGGCCCGGGAAATGATCCTGGCCGGACGTCACCTGGACACCTTTACCCGGCGTTGCAAGGAGCGCTGCGATGATCTGGAGATTCCCCGTGCCCAGCGCGAAGCGATTCTGGATGAAGTCCGCGAGGGCTTGCTCGGTCCCGGGCGGGAGAATCTCCTGCCCCTCAATTACGAGTCTCTTGATACTCTTTTTGACTATATGGGGCGCTATTGCTGGCTGATGCTTGACCCTGCCGCAATCATGACCGCTGCTGACGAATTCCTTGAAGCCATAAAAAGCGGTGAAAAACGTGCGCAGAGCAGTTCCGAACCCTATGTGCCGGCACAGACGTTTTATCTGACCGGACAAGAGCTGGATTTACGCATCAATCAGGGGCCACGGATTGACCTGGCTTCGTTGCAGGTTTACCAGCTTGAAGAGGAACACCCGGTCTATCGTGTTCCGGTTCTGGGCAATACGGACCTGCGACCCGATCATGCTACCCATGACGGCAGTCTTGCTCCTCTTGTTGAAAAATTACGGGATTGGCAGAGCGATGGCTGGAAAGTGCTGATTGTCTGTCACCAGCGCGGTCAGGCAGAGCGGTTACTCGATCTCCTGGCGCCGAGTGACTTGCCCCTTGGTTGGGAGCCGGATCTTCTGGCGGGGCGCGCCTTTCCAGAAGGAATTACCCTCACGACAGGTCTTCTGGACAGTGGTTTCAGACTGGTCGATGAAAAACTTGCCATTATCTGTGACGATGAAATTTTTGGACCGCGCACACATCGCAAGGTGCGCCCTCGGCAAAGGGTCTTTGAATCCTCCCTGGCCGACTTGAAGGCGGCGGACCTGGTTGTACATGCTGACTACGGAATCGGTCGTTATCTCGGTCTTGTCCATTTACAGACCGGTGCCGTCGAGGGGGATTTTATCCATCTCGAGTATGCCGGAGAAGATCGCCTTTACCTGCCGGTTGAACGTATTGAGAAGGTGCAGAAGTACCTCTCTGATGGCTCCTCGCCGCGACTGGACAAGATGGGCAGCGGCGCCTGGGAAAAAGCCAAGCTGCGTGCCCGGGCGACGATCGAGGAGATGGCCCGTGACCTGCTGCAGGTTCAGGCTCGCCGGCAGCTCGCTGAAGGTTTCAGCTACAGTCCCCCGGACCGGCTTTTTCGTGAATTCGAAGCGGCTTTCCCCCACGAAGAAACCCCTGACCAGCTGGAGGCGATCGACTCTGTCCTCGCGGACATGGTCTCCGAACGCCCGGTCGATCGTCTGATCTGCGGCGATGTCGGCTACGGCAAGACCGAGGTTGCGATCCGGGCGGCTTTTAAGGCGGTCCTCGACAGCCGTCAGGTGGCCATCCTGGTGCCGACGACAGTTCTGGCCCGTCAACACCTGGAGACTTTCCAGCAGAGGTTTGCCGATTACCCGGTGACCGTGGACATGTTGTCGCGTTTTCGTACTGCGGCTGAGCAGAAAAGTACCATTAAGCGCACGGCTGCCGGGCAGGTTGATATCCTGATCGGCACGCATCGCCTGCTGCAGCGTGATGTGCATTTTAAAAACCTCGGTCTGATCGTCATCGATGAGGAACAGCGCTTTGGCGTGACCCACAAGGAACGTTTGAAGAAGATGCGAGCCGAGGTCGATGTCCTGACCCTGACCGCAACACCGATTCCGCGGACCCTGCACCAGAGCATGGCCGGCCTGAGAGAGTTGTCGATTATCGATACTCCACCAGTGGATCGACAGGCAATCCGGACCTATGTCACCCGTTTTGATGATGATCTGATCCGTGACGCCATCTTGCGTGAACTGCGCCGTGGCGGGCAGGTTTACTTCGTACACAACCGGGTGCAGTCGATCGGAGCCATGGCCGATTTCCTGCGACAGCTGGTTCCCCAGGCCAAGGTTGGTGTCGGCCACGGGCAGATGCCGGAAAAAGAGCTGGAGAGCGTCATGCTCGACTTTATCGAAGGACGAACCAATCTTCTGGTTTGTACAACGATCATAGAAAACGGTATTGATATTTCTTCAGCAAACACCATGATCATCAACCGGGCGGACTGTTTTGGCTTGTCGCAACTTTACCAGTTGCGTGGTCGGGTCGGTCGTTCGCACCAACGCGCCTACGCCTACCTGATGATTCCCGGCGAAGGCTTGCTGACCAGGGATGCTCGCGAACGCCTCAAGGTTCTCCAGGAGCAGGCGGAGCTGGGCGCTGGTTTTCGCATCGCCCGTCACGATCTTGAATTACGAGGCGCCGGTGACCTGCTCGGTGCACGACAGGCCGGACAGGTTGCGGCCATCGGTTTTGAAATGTACACGGAACTGCTTGAGGAGACGATCCAGGAGTTGCAAGGGCAAAGCCGTGAAGAGAGCGTCGATCCGGAAATCCGCCTCGGTCTTTCTGCTTTTCTGCCCGAGGGCTATGTTGCTGATCCCAATCAGCGACTGGTCCTCTATCGCAAGCTCGCTTCCGCTTTAGATGACGTCGAAATCTACCAGGCCGGTGATGAGTTGCGTGATCGTTACGGTGACCTGCCGGAAGCGGCAGAGCTCCTGCTTGAGGTCATGAAGTTGCGGGTTCTGATGAAACAGTTACATGTTGAACTGGCAGAGTTTGACGGTCACAACCTGGTCTTTGCTTTCCCGGGCAATACCAAAGTTGCTCCGGAGCAGATTCTGGCTCTGCTTGAAGACAGCAAAAAGTACTCTTTCAGCCCCGATTATCGCTTGCGTATCCGTCTCGGCAGAATCGCCAGGGAGGAGGTTTTGACGATTGCCAAAAAGGAATTGCAAGCTTTTTGTCGGCTATGATAGGTTGACGACTTCTCTTCAACCCTTTGAAACAAATGAATAAGCATGCATAGAACTCACTTGCATATAGTAACTCTTATTTTCTGCCTGTTCGGCCTGGCGGCAGGTTGCAGTTCCGAGCCTGTTGTGGAAGCCTTGCCGGCGTTGATCGTGATTAATGATCAGGAGATCACCAAGGCGGACTTTATCGTCGAATTTGAAAAGAGCCTGCAAAAAGATCAGCAACTCAGCGGAATCGAGCGCGAGGAATTACAGCGCTCTTTTTTGGTCCAGTTGATCGATCGGGAACTGATTCACGGTGAAGCCAGGCGACTCAACATTGCTCTTACAGAAGCTGATGTTGAAACTGCATTGCAGGATTACCGACAGGATTATCCCGGCAGCAGTTTCGAAGAAATGCTTGCCGAGCGAGGCTTGACCCTGGAATCCTGGCGGGAAGAGCTCAAAGAAAGTCTGATCATGGAGAAGCTCCTTGAGCAGGCGGTTTATTCTATGGTTTCGGTGAGCGACAAAGAGGTTGCCGCCTATTTCAAGGCCAATCGAGATCAGTTTGATCGTCCTGAACAGGTCCGGGCCAGGCAGATTGTGGTTGCGGATGAAGCAGAGGGACAGGAGGTCCTCGGCATCTTGCGTCAAGGGCGGCCTTTTGCCGAAGTCGCTGCAGAGTACTCCCTGTCTCCGGATGCAGAACAGGGTGGCGACCTGGGCTTCTTTGGCCGCGGTGAGATGCCGCCCGAATTTGACGCGATTGTCTTCGACCTCCCGGTCAAGCGCCTGAGCGACCTGGTCAAAAGTGAGTACGGCTATCACATTTTCCTGGTTGAGGAAAAACGTAAAGCAAAACGTCTCAATAAAAAGGAAGCTTCCGAGGAGATTCGGGAGCTCCTTGAAGGTCGTAAAAAGGAAGAAGTTTACCTTGCCTGGCTTCAGGACATGCGAGCCCGTGCCGTGATTTCTGTAGATTGGGCTCAGCTTGAAGAGAACGAAAGAAAGTAATCTAAGCAGTCTTCCCAGGGACACCAGGAAAAGGATCTGTGCTGATATGGGTATAAAGTTTTTAAGAATGCAACCAAGGAAAAGGATGTTATGAGATATTTCGGAATTGCAATGCTGTTGATATGCAGCATCGGTTTGACATCGGTTTCGGCAAAGGTTGTCAGTCGTGTTGCGGCGGTTGTCAACAAGGAGATCATTTCAACCCATCAGCTTGATCAGAGACTGCAGGCGCAGTTGGCAAAACAGCAGAAACAGCCTTCTCCGGTACAGATGGGAGCCCTGCGTCAGGAACTTCTTTCCCGTATGATAGAGGAGTCTCTGGTTCAACAGCGGATCGCGGAACTTAACCTGACTGTTTCCGAAGAAGAGATCGAAACAGCACTCCTGGATGTGCAAAAGAAGAATAAGCTGAGCCGCGATGATCTTGAAGATGCCGTACAGTCGCAAGGTTTGGATTTTGCTGATTATCGTGACAACCTGCGGCAGCAGATTTTGCGCTATAAGCTGATTGGTGAAGAAGTTCGTAGCCAGATCGATGTGCCTGAGCGTGAGATTGTAGAATATTACCGTGCTCATCTCGATGATTATCGTTTGCCCCCTGAGGTGGAGTTAAGCGCCATCTCCTTCCCTGTTTCGAGAAAGGCGTCCGAGCAGGAGCGCACCCAGATCCGCAAGATGGTTAATGAATCACTGACGCGGTTACAGCAGGGCGAAGCTCTGGCAGAGGTTGCTGACAGCTATAATCAAACCTATGGTGCCGTTGGCGGTTCAATGGGCAAATTTGTCTACGAAGAATTAACCCCGGAGTTTGTTGTGGCGATCAATCAGGTTGAGGACGGCACCTTCACTGCTCCTGTAGAAATGCCGACCGCGATCCATCTGCTGAGAGTGGACGATCGTCTGTCTGAGGGTTTGCGACAGTTCGATGCGGTAAAGTTTGATATTCACCAGATGCTTCTGGATCAGAAAACTGATGCGCGTATCAAGGAGTGGACTAAAGCGCTGAAAAACAAAGCGTTTATCGATATCCGTTTGTAAAGGGCTCCAGAGCTGAAAAAAGGCCACCTGCTAAAAGCAGGTGGCCTTTTTTAATGTCTGCATGAGAAAGGATTATTCTGCCAGGGCACTCTTAAGGGCTGTGAAGTGTTTCTGATAGGTCCGACGGTCCGCATCGTCGAATTCGAGAAACATAACACCACTTGAGCAGAGGTCGTCACTTTCAGGTTGAGAATTGATCACGCGCCCGTTGATCTGCACCAGGTCGTTGTCGAGACCGAGGGTGATCCGTAACGTCTGTTCCGGCTCAAAGAATTGACCGGTTTCGAGCCGCAAGCCGTTTTCGCTGACATTGAGTGTGCGGGCCAGACCACGACCGGTGACCTCACCTTTCGAGGAGAGGATCTCGTAATCGAGGAATTTCAAAGCATACCGGCGTTCCGCTTGACGGCGTTCGAACAGGTCGTCACTCATCACTTCTTCTCCGTAATTCACATAACGTAATGAAATTCATCAAAGTATAACCCTTTCCCCGGAGTTTGAAAACTGCTTTCCCCGCTTAAAAGAAGAATCGTTCTTTTGCGAATCAGGTTGAGGCGGTTTTCACGCCTGGGCTATACTGTAGGTTAGTGCTTATTCAAATGGGAGTTGTATGACAAAGCCACTTATCATTACGATGGGCGACCCGACCGGGGTTGGACCTGAAATTATCATTCGAGCCGTCTGCGAAGGTGCTTTTATTGACCTTGCTCGTCCGTTGATCGTTGCCGGAGATCTTGGTGTGCTGAAACGGGCTGCTGCAGTTTGTGGTTGCGATGTCCAGCACCAGTCTGGTTCCTCGTCATCCCTGGCGACGGATGAACTTTTTGTTGGCGGGCACCGCCTGCCTGTACAGGCACTGTCGCAACTCGAGCTCTCCGGGCAAGTGTTTGGCCAGCCTCAGATCTCTTCCGGGCGCGCCATGGCTGATTATATCGAATGGGCCTGCGATGCCTGCGTTGCAGGGGATGTGGCCGGGATGGTCACGGCACCGATCAACAAGGAGGTCTTGCGCACAGCAGGGGTTGATTTCCCGGGGCATACCGAGCTGCTGGCCGATCGTTGCGAGGCTGACGAGGTTGTCATGATGCTGGCCGGGGAGCGACTGCGAGTCTGCCTGGTGACGACCCATTGCGCCTTGCGGGAGGTGCCGCAACGCCTGAACGCAGAACGTATCCTGACGACTATACGCATTGTTTCGTCGACTCTGCAGCGGCAGTTCGGTCTCGAACAGCCGCGCCTGGCGGTCTTGGCGCTAAATCCGCACGCTGGAGAAGGGGGGTTGTTCGGTGACGAAGAAATCCGGCACATCGCTCCGGCGATTGCTGCCGCCCGCTCTGAAGGAATCCGCGCCAGCGGTCCGCACAGTGCCGATACCCTCTTCTGGTTTGCAGCTCAGGGCGAGTACGATGCGGTGATCTGCATGTACCATGACCAGGGCTTGATCCCTCTCAAACTGTTGCATTTTGATGACGGAGTCAACGTGACCCTTGGTCTGCCGATTGTGCGCACGTCTGTTGATCACGGTACGGCTTATGATCTGGTCGGCACCGGTCAGGCCAGCGCTGCCAGCCTGGTCGCTGCAGTCAGGATGGCAGACGGGATGGCTGAGAAGCAGGAACGGGGCACGGGGAAGGATGAGCGAGGAAAAGCAGGTCTTTAAAGAGGAAAGGTTTGTTTTCGCGTCCCTCGTTCCGATAGTTGTCGCAAGCAAAAGCAGCCGATATGAGAGGAAACGTTATTTACTAAAGCCATGGTCAATAAAATCATCATAAAAGGTGCCTGCGAGCACAACCTGAAAAATATTGATGTCGAGATCCCCCGGGATCAGCTGGTGGTGATCACCGGCGTCTCTGGGTCAGGCAAGAGTACCCTGGCCTTTGATACCATCTATGCCGAGGGACAGCGTCGTTACGTTGAGAGCCTTTCGGCCTATGCCCGGCAGTTTCTGGAGCAGATGGACAAGCCGGATGTCGAAAGCATCGAAGGCTTGAGCCCGGCCATCTCCATAGAGCAGAAATCCACGTCGAAGAACCCCCGCTCTACCGTTGGCACGGTTACGGAAATCTACGATTACCTGCGCTTGCTCTTTGCCAGGGTCGGGCGGGTGCATTGTCCCTCCTGCGGCAAGGAGATTGCTTCACAGACGGTGGAACAGATGGTGGAGCAGGTGTTGGCTCTGCCGGAAAAAAGCAAGCTGCTCCTCATGGCGCCACTGGTCAGGGGCCGCAAGGGCGAATACCGCAAGGAACTACGTCAGTTGCAGGCGGACGGTTTCGTCCGGGTGCGTATCGATGGTGAAATGCGCGAGCTGGCTGAAGAGATCGTTCTGGACAAGAACAAGAAACACACCATCGAGGTGGTGGTTGACCGCCTTGTGGTCAAAGAGGACATCGTCAGCCGCCTGTCGGACTCCCTGGAGACCGCACTGCGTCTCGGTGAAGGGCTGGTCAGGGTCGAAGTCGTGGGCGGAGAGAGTTATCTCTTCTCCGAGTGGCACGCCTGCGCGGAGTGCGGTATCTCGATACCGGAGATGACGCCGCGCATGTTCTCCTTCAACAACCCTTACGGGGCTTGTCCCGACTGCTCCGGCCTGGGCACCCGCATGTATTTTGACCCGGAGCAGGTTGTACCGAACCGTCAGCTTTCCCTGCGGGAGGGTGCGATCGCCCCCTGGTCGACCCGGACCGGTTATTACTATTTACAGGTTCTGGAGGCTCTGGCTGATTTTTATGACTTTGATATCCGCACGCCCTTTGCTGAACTGCCGGAACAGGTACAAAAGGTTCTTCTGCATGGCTCAGGGAAAGAAGAGGTCAAATTCTTCTACGATCAGGCCAATCGCCGACATTTTTACAACAAACCGTTCGAGGGCGTGATCCCGAACCTGGAACGACGTCTGCGTGAAACCGATTCCGATGCGACCCGCGAGAAGCTTGAGCAGTTTATGAACATCATGTCCTGCCCCAGCTGTGAAGGCGCCAGGCTCAAACCGGAAACCCTCTGTGTGCGGGTTGCCGGACAGAATATTCAGCAGATAACGGCTCTCAGCGTAAGCGATGCGGAAGCGTTTTTCGCCGAAATCGAGCTTCCTGACAAAGAGGCGGAAATTGCTCGCCGGGTCCTGAAGGAGGTTCGGGAGAGGCTCTCTTTTCTGGTTAATGTCGGACTCGATTACCTGACCCTCGACCGTACTTCGGGCACTCTTTCGGGGGGTGAAAGCCAACGCATCCGCCTGGCGACCCAGATCGGTTCCTCGCTGGTCGGGGTGCTCTACATCCTCGATGAACCTTCGATCGGTTTGCACCAGAGGGACAATCGACGGCTGCTGGAGACATTAAAGCGCCTGCGTGATCTGGGCAATACTGTGCTGGTCGTTGAGCATGACGAGGAGACCATTCTCGAAGCGGACCATGTCATCGATATGGGCCCGCACGCCGGCCGCCATGGTGGCGAGGTGGTCGCCCAGGGCACGCCTCATGAGATTTTCGAACATCCCAAGTCTCTGACCGCAGCTTATCTCTCCGGGCGTCTTACGATCCCTTTGCCGAAAGAGCGGCGCAAGGTTACGGGGCTGCTCAGTATCAAGGGTGCCCGGGCCAACAACCTCAAGAATGTCGATGTTGATATCCCGCTGGGGGTTATGACCTGTGTGACCGGCGTGTCCGGTTCCGGCAAGTCGTCGCTGGTGCTCGACACCTTGCACAAAGCCCTCGCTCAACGCCTTTATCGCTCGCGGGAACGTTCCGGGCCGGTTCGTGTCATCGAGGGCCTGGAGCTTCTGGATAAGGTCATTGATATTGATCAGTCACCGATCGGGCGCACCCCGCGTTCCAACCCGGCGACCTATACCGGCATCTTCACCGATATCCGAGATCTCTTCGCCCAGCTGCCGGAAGCAAAGATGCGCGGTTATAAACCTGGGCGCTTTTCTTTCAATGTCAAAGGCGGGCGTTGCGAGGCTTGTCAGGGCGACGGCATCCTGCGTATCGAGATGCATTTTTTGCCCGATGTCTATATTCAGTGCGAAGCATGCCACGGTGCCCGTTACAACCGTGAGACGTTGCAGGTCAAGTACAAGGGCAAAACCATTGCCGATGTCCTTGATATGACCGCCAACCAGGCGGTGGAGTTCCTGGCAAATATTCCGCGCATCAAGCGCAAGCTGCAAACCTTGCGTGATGTTGGTCTTGGTTATATCAAGCTGGGGCAGAGTGCCACGACCTTGTCAGGCGGGGAAGCGCAGCGCGTCAAGCTGGCCAAGGAGCTGGGCAAACGTTCGACCGGCCGGACCATTTATATTCTCGACGAACCTAC
>SBFN01000066.1 GCA_006226895.1 Deltaproteobacteria bacterium
TCGCCGAAAAAGTAACCGCACGAGAATACTGTAATCTGCATGGCCTCTGGTCAGCAAAGAGCTAACAGCTCGACAAAGGCCCTCGCCATCCAGGTCCTTTGCAGATATTTACAAACCCCACGTAAAGGTTATGTGGGGTTTGTTTTTTGTCTATGAGGGGGAACAGAGGGCATTTGAATTCATTCCGTAACCTGAGCGCAACAGATCGTTAAGCTGTTGCGCTTTTTTTGTTCATTACAATCGAAAAACCGTCGGGGTTGCCCGACAACAACGTCATTTTCTTTGTGGCGACAAAGAAAACGAAGCAAAAGAAAGCTTGGCGCTGCGCTTGGCATGTTGTGCGCGAAGTGACCTTCTGGTAAAAATTTGAGTGACAAGATTCTAGCGTACGACGCTTCCCCCGTTAGCCCCGAGGCCCTTGAGAACCTCTCCAGCGGTACTTACTTGCACGTTCGGTATTGTCTATCTTCTTGCTGCTAAAAAGCAGAGCCGATAGGCCCCCCTGAAACGGGCCGGATTTGATTCTCTTCAGCATTTAAAAACCACTGAAGCCAGGCAGAAGAATATGCCCTCCGCTAGGAGAAGGCATTTTTGCATACTTTTGCTGCCGGGCAAAAGTATGGCGTCTGGCGGAACGCGAACCGCCGGTTCTGCCTTTAGCTTCCCATAAGACAAAGAACAGAATAACGATCTATTACACTCAGGAGGTTATCTACTCAACCTCAACACCCCCCCAACGACAACCTTCCCATTTAAACAAAAAAAACAAAACTAAGGGAAATAGAGGGAGGTGTTGACCACTTAGTCGTCAGCTGTCAAAATATCGACTATTCTATCTACCTGCGGAGAAGCTTGCGTGAACGCGACCACCCCCTCAAAACGATTCCAAAAGCCCCAGCCTAAAGGCGACCGGAAACCAGCAAACTGGCGGCTACTCGTGCATGAGGTCATTTTCGAGGCCGACACGCCGGCCGGCAAGTTCTTCGACGTCGCCCTGATTCTCGCCATCATCTTAAGCATCATAGCCGTCATGTTTGACAGCGTTGCCGAGATTCGCAATGAACACGGTCACCTGCTCAACGTTATTGAATGGATATTCACCATCCTCTTCACCATCGAGTATGGCTTAAGAATTATTTCCCTCGGCCAGCCATGGAGATATATCCGCAGTTTTTACGGGCTGGTCGACCTGATCGCAATCCTGCCCACCTACATCAGCCTGTTTGTCCCGGGATCGCAGTACCTGATGGTCATCAGAGTTCTACGCCTGTTAAGAATTTTCAGAGTCCTGAAACTTGTCCAGTACCTGAACGAAGCGGAATACCTGCTCAAGGCAATGCGCGCCAGTGCTCGCAAAATCTCGGTGTTCCTCTTTGCCATACTGACCCTTGTCCTGATCTTCGGCTCGCTGATGTACCTCATCGAAGGCGACGAAGGCGGATTCACCTCGATCGGCGTTTCATGCTACTGGGCGATCACCACCTTGACGACTGTCGGTTACGGCGATCTATCGCCGCAATCGCCCCTCGGGCGGGCGGTTGCCAGCGTTATCATGATCATGGGCTATGGGGTGATTGCGGTACCGACGGGGATTGTCACAGCGGAACTTGTCGCACCTATCACAGGCAAGGTATCAACCCAGGCTTGCCTTGATTGCGGAGCAGAGAAACACAGCTACGACGCCGTCCACTGCAAATATTGCGGCACAGAGTTGAACCCGGATGCGCAAGGAGAAGAATAAAAAGTTAAGCGCTTCAGTCGTCGTTGTTTACTCGTTCAAGGAATTCCTCCAAGGCCGCCACGAATGTCGGGCTAACGCTTACGAATTCCAAGCCGACACCACAGGGCATGGAGTTTTTTTTGCGCCATTCCGGATGGTTGACCCAGGCGACCCGTACTGAGTTTTGTAAAGCCATCTGAAAGCCGGGCAGTACAAATTCCACCGCCAGTTCCGTGTCAACAGGAAAGAGCTTTTCTGTCGCCAGGAACATGCCTCCGAGGTTGAGATTAACACAGCTACCAACATGCTTTTTCTGCTTGGTATCGAGAAAAGACAACTGAAAGCTGACCGGAAAACGCTGCGCCAACCGCCGCGAAATACCGAGCAGGCCACAAGCCGCATCAAGGAATCGTTCTGCCGCCAGAGGTCGATGGACAACCGCGTCGCAGCCGGCAGCCCAGCAATCATCAGCAAGGTCTTCCCCGGCGTCTTCCGGAAGCAGAAGCAAGATCGGCGTGGTCGCAAGCAAAGGGTCGCTTTTAACGGCCCGGCAACAGTCCAGGGCCTGGCCGCCAAGTTGCACAAGGTCAAAAGCTGCCAGGATTGGCTCTTCGGCTTCAATCGCCTGAAAACCGGTCTGGCCATCCTGCACCTGAACCATATCAAAGCCTTCTCGTTGAAAAAAAGAGTTGTGCAGAATCGTCAGCAGGAGAGGATCATTGGAGAGGACTATCTTTTTATTGGGCATCATTCAATCTCCCTGAGCTAGATGGACACCATGCTCTAACGACTTGCAGAGTTCGTGCCGCCGGTCTCAAAAGATAAGCGCAGAGGGCCAAAACAACCATGACAGGCACGAAGCCCAGAAGAAAAGGCATCGTCCCGGGAAAAGAGCGTCTTTACACTGTCACCGCAGAACGAAAAAGGGCCGCCACAAAGTGACGGCCCTTGTCATTCAACCAGACAATCAGACAAATTCGAGCAGTTCTATCTCGAAGTGCAACTCTTTACCCGCCAGGGGGTGGTTACCATCAAGAACGACCGTTTCGTCGGAGAGTTCGACAACCTGCACTTCCAGTGATTGGCCATCTTCCATACCGACCTCAAGCATACTGCCCAGCATCAGCTTGTCGTTATCAGGAATCTGCTGGCGCTCGATTGACGCGACCATCTCGGGGACATGCTCACCGTAGCCATCGGCCGGAGCCACCACAACCTTGCAGCTCTCTCCCGGCTTCAGACCAACAACAGCCCGATCGAAGCCAACGATAACCTGTTCGCCTCCGACCGTGAACTCAAGAGGGTCACGCCCTTCAGAAGAGTCGAAGATCTCACCGTTATCAAAGCGGCCGACATAATTGACCTTAACCTGGTCGCCAGCTACAACTGCGCGTTCATTCGTGGCAGTCATCAGTTGCTCCCTTTTTCCACGCTGATCAACTCCACGTCAAAAAGCAGGGTCGCGTTGGGGCCGATATCCTGACCGGCACCGCGCTCACCATAGGCAAGAGCAGAAGGAATAAACAGCTGCCACTTTGCGCCAGGCTTCATGAGCTGCAGGGCCTCGGTCCAACCGGGAATGACACCGCCAACCGGGAAGGTCGCCGGCTGGCCACGATCGTAAGAGCTGTCAAACTGAGTGCCGTCGATCAGCGTCCCTCTATAATGCACCGTTGCGACATCAGCCGCGCCCGGAGAGTCGCCCTCGCCCTCTTCAAGGACTTTGTATTGCAAACCACTCTCGGTGACCACGACACCGTCCTTATTTGCGTTCTCGGCCAGAAAAGCTTCGCCCTCCGCCTCATTTTTCCCGGCAGAGGCTTCCATCTCGGCAACCATCTTCGCTTGCATTTTTTGCTGGAAGGCCTGGATTTCAGCGACCATCTCTTCGTCGGTCAGTTTGAGCTCCTTGCCGTCGAGGCTATCCTTAAGGCCCATCAGCAGAACATTGGTATCAACATCAATCTCCTGGCCCTTGAAATCCTGACCAATATTCACACCGATGGTGTAACTGATACGATCCTTCGGTGTCTCCAGCTTCAATTCGGCAACTTTGGCCTCTTCGGCAGAACAACCTACAGCAAACAGCAGGACAAACATGAGAACAAATAATCTGGAATACATACCTAACCCTCTCTTGGAATAATTTTGGATGAATTTAATAAACGAAGCACTAAAGATAACCATGGGTTTCCCCAGTGTCAATACAAACCATGAGATTAACAGCTTGTTTCAACTCAAACCGGTTCACCCTGGGGAGCCCTCGTGAGTCGAGGACAGGAGAGCCAAACGTGACAGGTAAACAGCAAGGGACAGAGCAATCAGGAGCACCGCGCACAGCAGAAGCACAAAACCATTCCAGCCGAAGTCCCGATACACATAACCGGGCAGGTAAGAGCCGATGGCGCCGCCGCCATAATAGAAGGCTACGTACAGGCCATTTACCACACCTTTGGACTGGCTCAGATGACGATTCAGGCTGCCGGTTGCCGTTGCATGAGTCAGAAAGGACGCACCACAGAGAATAAACATGCCACCGACCAGAGCCCAGACCTGCGGCACCAGCATCACCAGCAAAGCGATTATAAAAAAAGCCAGAGCACCCACCATGACCTTCTCGGGACCACCACTGAGACGATGGATGCGCACAGCATTCAGAGAGACCGCGATCCCCATCAGGTAGCCGGAATAAGCCAGGCCAATACGAAACTCGTCGGCGTTGCTGCTCAGCTCCGTCAAACGGAAAGGCAGATAATTCATCATGGCGGCAAAGACCAGAAAGAAGCAGAAGACCATGGCGTAAGTGGTACGGACGACAGGGTCAGAGAGGACGCCACCTATAGCTTTCAGGCTGGGTCGCGCCAATTTGACCGAGTCAGTATCGGCAATGCGACCGAGCCAGACCCAGGCGACCACAAGGCCGACACCGAGCAGAAGAAAACTGAAGCGCCAATGGAACAGACTCGCAATCAGACCGGAGATCGCACGACCGGCAAAGCCGCCCAGAATCGTAGCCGCGATATACCAGGACATGGCCCGCGCCATATCGCCTTTCGCAGAGACTTGCGAGACGTAAGTCATCAAGGAGGTCAGCATTGCCGGAATCAGGAGGCCCTGCAGCAAACGCAAAGCCATCAACCAGGCGAAAGGTTCAACCAGGAACATCAGGCCTTCAGTTACGGCCAGAAGCAGAACCGCCCAGCGCAACATCTTGCGTGTCGAAACGGATTCCAGCAAGGCGCCGTAGAAGAGCGGAGCAAGGCTCAAAGGGATAAAAGAGATGGTCGTCAGGAGCGCCGCGGTTTCTCGACTGATGCCAAACTCAGCGGCAAGAACAGGCAACAATGGCTGCGGCACGTAGAGGGCAGAAAGAGCCAGAACAGTGGTAAAGAGAATAGCAGCCATGGCGACTAAAGGTTTCTCTCTGTGTCTGTCAGCCTGGCAATCCGCTCGACCACAGGCGGGTGAGAGTAATAGAACCAGGCGTAAAAGGGATGCGGATGAAGGTTGCTCAGATTCTCCTTGCAGAGCTTCACCAGGGCGCTGGCCAAAGAACCGGGTTCACCGGTCAGGTTACGGGCAAACTGATCCGCTTGCCATTCGTGGCGCCTCGACCTCAAGCTGGAGATGGGCGTCAAAGGGAAGCTGACCAGGCTGGCCAAAAAGCCAACCAGCAGCACCTTGCCGAGAAAAGAAGGCTCAGCAAGACCAAACCAGGCAGACAAGCCATCCCAGGAAAGGACCAGCCAGAACAACCAGCAGACAACAAGGGAGACCAGTTCCATGGCCAGCAGGCGTTTCCAGATATGACCGAGCTTCCAGTGTCCTGCTTCATGGGCAAGCACGCCGAGAATTTCATCATCGGACATCTGCTCCAGAAGCGTATCGAAGAGGACGATTCGTTTAACGCGCCCAATGCCGGTAAAGTAGGCGTTTGAGTGTTTGCTGCGCCGTGAAGCATCGACTTGCTGAACCCGCTCAACCTGCAAGCCGGCCTGCTTCATAACGGTCTTGACCCGTTCGGCCAGCGCTTGATCCTGCAATGGCTGAAACTTGAAAAAAAGCGGTTCGATCAGCACCGGGGAGAGGTACATGAGAAGCAGGGTGATCAGGGCAAACAGCCCCCACACCCACAACCACCAGAGATTCGGGCTGGCTTGCACAAGGGCCAGGGACCCCGCGGCTGAGCAATGAGAGAAGAACCATGCCGACAGCCAAGGACTTGAGCAGGTCCGTGAGCCACAGCTTCGGTGTCGAGGCATTAAACTGAAAGCGTTCTTCAATAACAAAAGTGCGGTAAAGACTGAAGGGGATGTCGATCAGCGTTTGCGCCAGGAGAAGACCGAGCACAAACAGGCAGCCCTGACCAATAAAGGAAGGTGTCAGACTGAGAACCAAGTCATCGTACCACTCCAACAAGCCACCGAAGAGGAAGAGCAGCAAGGAAGAGCAGCAAGAACAGGCTCGAGAACAACGATTCGATCAAGCCGACCCGGCTGGTTGCCAGGGTGTAAGCCGAAGTCCTGGCAAGCAGTTCCCGGTCAACAACCCCTTTGAAACCGGCAGGGACCTCGTGACCATGGGTTTTCAGGTGTTGTAAATTCAGATGGCGCAGCCAGAGGCGGCAAGCGAGGA
>SBFN01000078.1 GCA_006226895.1 Deltaproteobacteria bacterium
AATGCAAGGTTCTGTTTCAATTGTTGTCTTGTTCGTAAGTCTATTTTTAAAATGATGGTTTTAAGAGAGGTGAGCTATGGCAGAGAGAATCTTTAAAGGTGGTGAATTCCTGGTTACGGAAGTGACTTGTGATGAGATCTTTACGCCAGAGGAGTTTACCGACGAGCAGAAACAGATTGCTGAGACCACCGAACAGTTTGTCGAAAATGAAATTGTGCCGCACATCGATGAAATTGAAGAGCAGAATTTTGATCTGGTGATTGAAGCGTTCAAGAAGTGCGGGGACCTTGGCCTGTTGATGATGGATACTCCGGAAGCGTATGGAGGTATGGAGCTGGATAAGGTCACCAGTATGCTGGTTGCCGAAAAGATAGCACCGGCCGGAGGTTTTTCCGTCGCCTACGCCGCACACACCGGGATCGGTACTTTGCCGTTGGTCTATTATGGCACCGAGGCACAGAAGGAGCAGTACCTGCCGAAACTGGTCAGCGGCGAATGGGCGGCTGCCTACTGTTTGACTGAGCCGGGTTCCGGTAGCGATGCCCTCGGCGCACGAGCGACCGCAAGTTTAAGCGAGGATGGCACCCATTATATCCTCAACGGCACCAAGCAGTTCATCACCAATGGCAGTTTTGCCAAACTCTTCATTGTGTTTGCCAAGATCGACAAGGAACTCTTTACGGCTTTTCTGGTCGAGAAGGGGTTTGAAGGCCTGGTCATTGGTCCTGAAGAGAAAAAGATGGGCATCAAGGGGTCTTCGACGACCCAGGTGGTTCTCGATAACTGCAAGGTCCCGGTTGGAAACCTGCTGGGCGAGGCAGGGAAGGGCCATAAGATCGCTTTCAATGTCCTCAATGTCGGTCGCTTCAAGCTTGGCGCATGCGTTACCGGAGCTGCCAAACAGGCGATGCTTGTCGGCGTCAAGTATGCCAACGAACGTAAACAGTTTAATCAGCCGATTAGCAGTTTTGGAGCCATTCAGGAAAAAATCGCCGATTTGACTGCGGAGACCTTTGCTGCTGAATCACTTGTGTACCGTTTGGCCGGATTGCTCGATACCAAGCTGGCAACCATCGATAGAGAGATCGACAACTACTATGTCGAGTACCAGAAGGGCATCGAGGAGTACGCTACGGAATGCGCGATTTCCAAGGTTTACTGTAGTGAGGTGCTGGCCCGGGTTGTCGATGAGGTGGTGCAGATTCACGGTGGTTACGGTTTCGTCAACGAGTACCCTGCGGAACGTTTTTATCGTGACGAACGAATCAACCGGATCTATGAGGGCACGAATGAAATCAATCGCTTGTTGATTCCCGGTATGATCCTGAAAAAGTCGTTGAAGGGCGAACTGCCGTTGCAAAGCGAGGCGATGAAGGCTTTTGAGTCGCTGATGACACCAAGCTTTGAAGAACTGGACGACTCGATTCCTTTTGCAGCCGAGAAAGCGTTGCTGAAAAATCTCAAGACGCTCTTTTTAATTCTCGCCGGCACGGCCGTGCAAAAGTATATGACAAAGCTGGCCGATGAGCAGGAAATTCTTATTGCCGCGGCCGACATTGCAATTCAAGTCTTTGCCATTGAAAGTGCTGTATTGCGCGCCGAGAAGGCTTGCCGTTCAGCGAATGAGAAGAAAAAGGCTTTACTTGAAGCGGCGGTAAAGGTGTTTGCCTTCAGCGCTACGGAAATAGCTGGCAGCGCTGCGAAGAAGGGTGCTTTTTATGTTGAGGAAGGTGATCAGT
The DNA here is from genome assembly GCA_006226895.1 of Deltaproteobacteria bacterium. Classification (GTDB taxonomy): domain Bacteria; phylum Desulfobacterota; class Desulfuromonadia; order Desulfuromonadales; family BM103; genus M0040. The sequence continues at coordinate 1,740 of SBFN01000078.1, forward strand.
TGTTGATGGTCCTGTCAGGGGTGCGGCGTTTTGCCAAGTATGATGCAACCGGACTTCTGCAGGCCAAGCGGCTGTTGGCTGCGACCGTTTGTGAAGAGGAGAAATACCTGTTTTGACGAGGGATCCTCGTCGCTCGCTCTTTGCTCTCGGTTTGCCCTGATCAGAGCCAGTTCCGCTGCCGGAAAAAATCAGCAAGCCGGTCGACGGCTGTGTTGAGGTTTTCCATCGAGTTGGCGTAAGAGAAGCGCAGGAAGCCTTCGGCACCTTCGCCAAAGTCAATGCCGGGGGTCAGGGCCACCCCGGTGGCTTCGAGGATCTCTTTGGCCAGGGCGTTGGAAATGTGGCGAGCATCGGCGAGTACGTAAAAGGCACCAACCGGGTGCGTGTGGACTTTCAGACCGATCTCCTCAAGGCGTGGAATCAGCAGGCGTCGCCGCCGATCATACTCCCTGCGCATCTCTTCGACATATGACTCACATTCCTTCAGGGCTGCGACCCCGGCCAACTGGACGAAACTGTTGGCGCTTATCACAACATTCTGATGCAGGGTCTGCAGGGTTCTGACCGCATGCTTCGGGGCGATCAGGTATCCGAGCCGCCAACCGGTCATGGCGTAAGCCTTTGAAAACCCACCGAGGACGAAAGCCTCGTCCGTGAATTCAAGGATGCTGTGTTCCTCCCCTTCGTAGGTCAGTCCGTGATAGATTTCATCCGAGACCAGCGGGGCAGTTCGGCAAGTTTTGCAAGCTCTGCTCGAGAGAGGATTGACCCGGCAGGATTGGCCGGTGAGTTGATCAGCAAAGCCCTGGTTCTGTCGTTAATCAGGGGGGCTGCGTCTTCTGGTTGTGGCTGGAACCCCTGCTCAGGGCGGGTTTTTAAAAAACGCGGCTTTGCACCGACAAAGCGGATGAAGTTGGGATAGCAGGCATAGCTCGGGTCGGTGAGGATGATTTCATCGTC
>SBFN01000203.1 GCA_006226895.1 Deltaproteobacteria bacterium
ATATTTCGGGACTTTTTAGTATTGATGAGATCGACCATGGCCGCAAGGGTTGTCGTCTTGCCATGGCCATTCGGACCGGTCACCAGGATCAAGCCCTGGGATTTAAGCGCAAAAGGCTCGAGCCATTCAGGCAAGCCGAGGCTCGACATAGCCGGGATTTCTTCGATGATATGACGCATGGCAATGGAAATGGAACTGCGCTGCCGGTAGACATTGATCCGGAAGCGGCCAAATTCAGGACGAGTCAGAGCAAAATCAATCGCTTTATCTTGGGAGAATTGCGCCCACTGTTGGTCAGTCATTAACTCCTGGGCATACTTGGCCATCTGCTGAGGCGTTAGCAGCGGACTCTTCAATCGCACCACCTCGTTGTGTTGTTTGATGCTCGGCGGCGCCCCCGCCACCAGTAAAAGGTCGGAGGCGCGGGACTCGGCCAGAGTGCCACACAACTCCCAGATATCCGGGTAGCTATCGGCAACGTCAATATCAATCGAGGCCTCGTTCCAGAACTCCGGAGAGAGGCCGTCCTTGGGAAAGCGCCCCAACTCTTCGAGCTTTTTCAGAGCGACGGCCACCTGGTATTCAGGGACAACAACAGGCTGAACCGTTTTACCGAGCGCAAAAGCAACCTTTTCCAGGGTTTCACGATCGCCAGGATCAGCGGTGATCACCTGGGCCTTCTGACCGGAGAATCCTGCCGGAAAAACACGGAACTCCTTGATTTGTGATGCTGTCAGCTTCGCCAGTGTTTCCGCCTGGAATTCTGACGGCGAACAGATCACAACCGTGAACTCCGGCTTGGCTGGCCAGCGCGCGGGCCAAGACGGCGGGCTCCAGGAAGCCGAGCTTAACCAGAGTCGAGCCAAGCCGTTTTGCAGATTGGCCCTGACGGCGAACACCCTGTTCCAATGAATCTTCCGTGATTAACCCTTGGGCAAGCAGAAACTCGCCAAGACGCGTGGCTGCTTTTTTGGACATATGATCCCCCTGCAAGAAAGACAAACAAAGCAAGACAAGAACAACACCTTGAAGATAACGGTCCGACTCAAGGCGAGTCAATTGCGCCAGTGAACCAAAATCTTTAATGTCTGTCAATGTTTAGACTTTAAAGGCAGACAGCCGGAGACAAATAAAAAAGGCAGCCCGAAGGCTGCCTTTGAAATAATTATGAGAACAACGCCTAACGACTCGCCGCCTGTGCCGCCTCGTCGTGAAAAAACTCTGCAAAGATTCCGTCCACGGTTTCGATCTTCGTTGCTTTCCAGGCGTTGGAACCACAAAAAACCAGTCCGGTTTCTGTATCCCCGCGCTGGGCGCGGTCAAGAGCATGCACGATACAGAAACGCTCCCCTGAAGACTTGTATGCGCACTTACGCAGGCAGCCGGTCGGACAGGTTGGTGTCATCACAAGGTCACGTTCGCGAATCGCTTCGACATTACGAACCAGGGCCCTTCCCGGCAAGCCTGCCGGACTCATGAGCAGGCCTATATCTTCTTTGCTGCAATCCAGATACGCCTGTTTGAAGGCATCATCGGCATCACATTCTTCGGTGCAGACAAAACGGGTACCCATCTGAACGCCGTCGGCGCCTTGCTCCATGGCATGCTGGAAATCTTCATGATCCCAGATACCACCGGCAGCAATAATCGGGATCTCGAGGTTCCACTTGTCCCGGAAATACTCTTTAACTCCACGCACCGTCGCATACTGGTCATACTCGCCGGTGCCAATTTTTTCCAGCTTTTCACCGAGGTGGCCACCAGCCGTATCGGGATCCTCTACGACCACGGCATCGGGCAGGCGACCGTAAGCTTTGTGCCATTTCCGGGCGATCAACTCTGCGGCCTTGACGGAAGAAACAATCGGCACCAGAGCAACATCAGGCCACTCAGCGGTTAACTCCGGTAGATTCATCGGCAATCCGGCACCGCTGACAATCAGCTTGGCACCGCCTTCACAAGAAGCCTTGACCAGTGCAGCATAGTCGGTTACAGCGACCATGCAGTTGGTACCGATCACTCCATCAGGGGCAATCGCGTAAGCCTTTGCCAGCTCTTCCTTAAGAGACTGGGGCTCTATGGCGAAGTAATTGTCACCAGTGTACTGGGGATCGTTCAGGGCGATACCGGCAGACGCCACAAGACCGACGCCGCCACAACGAGCAACGTGGCCAGCCAGGCGGTGTCCTGAAACACGCACGGCCATGCCGCCCTGAATCAGGGGATAAGTGACTTCATGTTTACCGATGCGCATATTCGCTCCCTAAATATTGCTCCGCAAAAAATTCCATAATCATTTCTCAATTTAACAAAGGATCATTGGTTGCTTTGTAATAATTCTGTAAAAGCATTCTGCACTTCCACTTGTCGCACAGCGTCTGTAATGGTAAAGATGAGCCTATGAACTGGCTGAAACGTATATTTAACCCGCTCATGGCTTTCATCGGCATCCAGGTCGCCTGGGTGCTCGCAGTGATTGTCTGGCTTAATTGGTTTCTCGGCAATCACCGCAAGCTGAGAGCTCTGGCCGAAGAATACAGCCCGGAGCTTCTGGTTGGTGGCCCTGACTGGTTGATCCTGACAGAGGGGTTGCTGCTGCTCGTCTCCATACTGGTCGGCGTTTACGTCATCTTTCTCTACTGGCGCAAACAATCCTCCCTGGTTCGCGAGCAACGCCAGTTTATCTCCCAGGTAACTCACGAACTCAAATCACCTCTGGCCTCGCTGCAACTACACCTGGAAACAGTACGTCGTCACCAGCCCTCACCGGAGCAGATGGCTCCCTTTGTGGAGACCATGCTGAGCGATGCGAACCGGCTCAACGGCCTGATCGACAACTTGCTGTCGGCTAACCGGGTCGGTCAGAAGCATTGGCGGCTCGAACTCCAATCGGTCGATTTCAGTGCCTTTGTCGAGAAGTATTTCCGGGATCGTCAATTTACCCTGCCCAAGGCCGGCAAATTATCACTCGACATCAAGCCTGGAATTTTCGCCGCAATAGACCAGGACGCCATGGAAACCGTTTTACGCAATCTGCTGGAAAACGCGGTCCTCTATTCCGACCAGTCTCCGGAAATCATGATCTCTTTGAGCAGTGACCAGAATCATTGCTACCTGGTCTTCACCGACCACGGCCGCGGCATCGAACCTAACGACCAGAAGAAAATCTTCAACATCTTCTATCGCGTGCGTCGCAAAAACGAAAATATCCGCGGCACCGGCCTCGGACTGTTCATCGTACGTGCCAACATCCTGCGCCACCACGGCCAGGTCAAAGTTGAAAGTCAAGGCCAGGGCCAGGGGACAACCTTCAAGATCACCCTCCCCCTGACAAGATCAGCGTCGACAACAGAGGCCCCATGAATAAGCCACACATCCTCCTCGTCGAAGACGAAAAGCACATCGCCCAGGGCATCATCTTCAACCTTGAGCTTGAAGGTTTTCTGATCACCCATACCGAAACGGGCGCCGCCGCAATGGACGCCTTCGCTCACCGGCCTTTCGACCTGGTGGTTCTCGACCTGATGCTTCCGGACAGTCATGGCTTTGACCTCTGCAGAGAGATGCGCAAAACCCGGCCACAGCTGCCGATCCTCATGCTCACCGCCCTGGGTGAAGAGCAGGATCGAGTCAACGGGCTGAAAGAGGGCGCCGACGACTATCTCACCAAGCCGTTCAGCCTCGATGAGTTCCTCTTGCGCATTCGTGGCATGTTACGCCGCTCAGCATGGTATCAGCCCTCACAGATAAAAACTGAAGACTACCGGTTCGGCAGCAACCTCATCGACCTGAACAACCTGACGGCAGAAACCTCTAAAGGCAAGATCAGGATTACCGAGCTCGAAGGTCGAATGTTGGCTATATTTTTTAGCAATGAAGGGGAAACCCTGACCCGGGCGACCCTGTTAAAATCAGTCTGGGGCATGGCTGAGGACACGGAAACCCGCACACTCGACAACTTCATTGTCCGCATCCGCAAGTACTTCGAAGAGGATCCGGCCAATCCGAAACATTTCCTCACGGTACGCGGACGAGGGTATCGGTTTGTGCAAAAACCTGAGCAGGGGTAGTTTTTAACGCAACGTCGTAAAGAACAATATCGAGACGCAAAGGAAGCCTTAAGCGCTAAAGCTTAACCCTGATCTGGCTTATCCCTCAATGACATGTCAGATTTTCCATCTGCGTCATGCTTGAACCCTTTGCGTCTTTGCGTTAAAGTTCTGCTCTGCTTCTGACATAACCAACGATCAAGTAATAACCTTTAGATTGAGGAGAAAACTATATGAAAGCTGTTTTGATGGATGAATTCGGTGGCCTTGAGGTTCTCAAAGTTGGCGAAACCGAGAAGCCTTCACCGAAAGAAGGCGAAGTTCTGGTCAAGGTGGTTGCCACATCGATCAACCGTCCCGACCTGGTGCAGCGTGCGGGGAACTACCCGCCCCCTCCCGGCGACTCGGAAATTCTCGGCCTCGAAGTCTCCGGGACCATCGAAGAGATTGGCCCGGGCGTAGAGGGCTGGAAAGTGGGCGAGCGGGTCATCAGCCTGGTAGGCGGTGGCAGCTATGCGGAATACGCTGTGGCCTACGCCAGCCACCTGATGCGCATCCCCGAAAGCATGAGCTTTGAGGAAGCGGCCTGCGTCTGTGAATCCTACATCACGGCGTTCCTCAATGTCTTTATGATCGGCGACTTCCAGGACGGCCAGACCGCCATCCTCCACGGCGGTGGTGGTGGCGTCAACACTGCAGCCATGCAACTCAGCAAAGCCCTCACCCCGAACAGCAAGCTGATTGTCACCGCCCATCCATCGAAAATGGATCGGGTCAGTGAGCTCGGCGCAGACCTGGTCATCAACTACCTGGAGAACCCCGACTTCACAGGAATCGTCAAGGAATACACCAAGAAGAAAGGGGTCGACCTGATCCTCGATCACGTCGGCGCCAAATACCTCGAGCCGAACATGAAATCCCTCGGCTACAAGGGAAAAATGGTCAGCATCGGTGTAATCAGCGGCATCAAGGCTGAACTCAACCTGGCTTTGATGATGGTCAAGCGCCAACAGATTATCGGCTCGGTGCTACGCTCCCGTCCAGTCCCTGAGAAAGCCGAAATTGTCGCCGAGTTCACCCGGCGCGCGTTGCCCAAGTTCGCCGACCGTACCATCGTGCCGATTATTGAAAAAGTCTTTACCATCGATGAGGTCGTAGACGCGCACCGGATGATGGAGGAAGATAAACATTTCGGCAAAATAGTGCTGAGGGTCGCAGAAGACTAACCCCTGAAGACGACAAGACCAGAACCAAAGCGACGCAACCCTGAACAGGGTGCGGCGCTTTGGTTTGGGTTACAGATCCGCTGGTTTTTAGAAACCTGGATCTTGACCACATCACTCAAACGTCTCTTCGGCTTAAACTGCTCTCTAGATTATTTCAGCCTCTTGGTGTTCGCGAGTGAAGATTCATGGCGCATTAAACCGGCCAATTCAGTAACAAACAAACATTCTACAGTTGACCCCGAGTCATTATTCAGGCAATTTTTGTTGCATGCGAACTGATTGCGCACTGAATATCATTCTGATCGGTATGCCAGGAGCCGGTAAAAGCACCGTTGGCGTACTGCTGGCCAAGCGACTCGGCTACAACTTCGTCGACACCGACCTGCTGCTCCAGAGTCAGCAACAATGCCGCCTGCAGCAACTCATCGCCAGAGAGGGCCTTGAAAAGTTCAAAGCTATCGAAGAGCAGGTTCTGACAGAACTCACAACAACGCACAGCGTTGTTGCTACCGGCGGTTCTGCGGTGTACAGTGAGCAGGCGATGGGCCGGTTGAGAACGCTCGGTCAGCTGGTGTTTATCGACATCCCCCTGGAAGAATTGCTCAGCAGGGTCAACGACATGGACAATCGGGGACTGGTCATCGGCCCGAACGAAACATATGAGAATCTTTACAAGGAACGCCTGCCTCTTTACCAGAAGTACGCTGAGGTGACGATCCCCGGTGACGGGATGACGGTAGAGGCAGTCGCGGCTGAAATTGAGAAATCTGTGTGCGGCGGCACAGGCGAATAGAGGAACCAGGATCAAGAATTCAAATTATGTCTTACGGAAAATACTTTAATAAAGGGCAGAAAGTCTTCATCAAGCGGATTTTCACCGATGAAGAACAAGTTGCACTGGACACCATCACCGGCTACGCCATGTACAGCAAACCGATGCAGCTTGACCTGGCCCTTCCCTACGGCTGTGATGCCGCAGACTCCTATCCTTTTGAACCGGGCATGCAGTTTGAGGTTCTGACCGACCACATGGGCATGGGCATGCGACTTGTGGCCTCTTTTGTTGAGCGCATCAGCGCTCAGGATATCCGTCTACAGTTTGAGGGCAACCTGGAATTCATTTCCAGACGTATCTATCGTCGCGTGGACGTGAATGCCTGGGTAGGCATTCATAGGAATACTGGCAACCTGGCAGATATGCGTTTGCTTTGGGAAGAGAATCTCAAGAAAATCAAGGACGGGGT
>SBFN01000176.1 GCA_006226895.1 Deltaproteobacteria bacterium
CCCGACCCCGAACAGTATATTGACAACCCTGTAGATTAAAAGCCATGGGCGGATCAAGCTTTTAAGCTGTCTGTGAATACCAGTAGGCTGATCTACCCCCGATTGGCTGTTCGATCTGTCACTGGTGTTTCGTGCTTGCCTGAATATCAAGAAACCTCATGAAGCTACCAACCTACAAGCGCCCCTGGTACCTTTTCCATGCGCACCTGGAAACGATCTGGCCGGCACTTCTGCGACGGGTGCCACTGCCACCTTACAGGCGCGAAAGAATTTATACGGATGATGATGATTTCCTTGACCTGGACTGGCTGCAGGCAGGGCACAAACGCCTGGTCATCGTCATCATCTCCCATGGTCTTGAAGGTGATACCCGCCGACATTACGTGACCGGTATGGCCAAGGCTGTTCATGGGGCAGGATTTGATGTCCTGGCCTGGAACTTCCGCGGTTGTGGAGGGGAGATCAACCGTCAGCCCCGTTTTACCCATAACGGCGCTACTGAGGACCTTGGTGCCGTCATCAGCCACGCTTTGGCGGCAGGGCACTACAATTCGGTTGCCTTGGTTGGTTTCAGTATGGGCGGCAACCTCACCCTCTTGGCCGCGAGGCCGACAGTGTGCCTGATGAAGTAAAGGCAGCCGTCTGTTTTTCCGTGCCCTGTGATCTTGCTGCTGCTGCATCGCGTTTGGCGGAGAGTTCCAATACGATTTACATGAAACGTTTTATGCGGCTCATGGGAAAAAAGGTTCGTCTCCATGCCGAGAACTTTCCCGATCAGTTCCCTTGTGAGGATTATCATAGATTGAATAGCTTTGCTGATTTTGATGGCCGTTATACGGCCCCCTTGCACGGATTCCGTGATGCCCCGCATTATTGGCAGTGTTGCAGCAGTACCCGGTATCTTGACCGGATACGTGTTCCTGCCTGGATCGTCAACGCCCGTAACGATCCTTTCCTTCCATTGTCGTGCTTCCCTGATGTTGCGATTCACAATAATTCCTCGGTGACACTCATTTCACCGGAACAGGGCGGCCATTGTGGTTTTGCCAGCCTTTGTAAAGACCAGGCGTACTGGTCAGAACGCCTTGCTGTATATCTATTGTCTTCTACTCGATATTCTTAATTTCAAGCTCACTTTAATGGTGCTTTTCATGTACTCTAGTGTGTGATTCCACGGTGAATTATGTTATAGTTTGCAATCATTTTTTGAGGGGTAAAAAGATGCCGAAAGTCACTGTCGTTTTCGCTCATGGAAGAGAGAGCGGTCCCTGGGGAGCTAAAATCAGAGCGCTCGCCAAGGTGGCTGAAGGCTTCGGTTGTGGGGTCATCAGTCGCGATGACAGTGATAACCGTGACCCGGAATTGCGGGTTGTCCGGTTAATTGACGAGGTGAAGTCAATTGACGGCTCGATTATTCTGGTTGGTTCCAGTATGGGCGGTTATGCAGCAACCGTGGCTTCACAGGTTATTCGCCCGACCGGTCTGTTTCTTATGGCCCCAGCCCTTGGTCTGCCGGGCTATGAACACCAGTCACCTCAAGCCATTGCCAGAGAGTTGACTATTGTGCATGGCTGGGCAGATGATCTTGTGCCGGCAGAGACTATCCTTGAATTCGCCCGTAGCCAGCAGGCGATGTTGCACTTGATCCCTGCGGGGCACGCACTCCTTGAACAGCTTGAATGGCTGGAACAAGTTTTCACTTTGTTTCTGCAACGATGTCTGAAGCCTGAGCAAGGCTCTCAGCGAAGTCGTATTCTGGCGACAATGTGATCAATCGCCATTAACGTTTATCCTTTATCCAAGACTTGGAATTTATCGAATATTCATGGCTGGCAAAGAACGCATTGATAAACTGCTGGTACAACGTCAACTGGCCGGGTCGCGAGAGCGCGCCAGGGCCCTGATCCTTGCCGGTCGGGTGATTGTAGATGACCAGACCGTCGATAAGGTCGGCTCTCAGGTTTATACGACCTCGGACATTCGCCTCAGGGGTGAGGATATCCCTTACGTGTCACGCGGTGGTTTGAAGCTCGCCGAGGCCCTGAAACGTTTCAAGGTTGTGATTGATGGACGGGTTGCTATAGATGTCGGCGCATCGACCGGTGGCTTTACCGACTGTCTTTTGCAAAATGGTGCTGTAAGGGTCATCGCTGTCGATGTTGGTTACGGCCAGTTGGCCTGGAAATTACGTGATGACGACAGGGTCCAGAACCTTGAACGGACCAATATAAGACATCTTAAAGCGGGCCAGCTCGATGATCTTCCTGATTTGGCTGTTATTGACGCTTCCTTCATCTCTCTGGAAAAAGTCCTGCCGTCAACGCTTGCCCTCCTAAAGCCTTGCAGTGATGTCATCGCCCTGATCAAGCCGCAGTTCGAAGTTGGCAAGGGGCAGGTCGGCAAAGGAGGCGTCGTCCGCGACCCCGACCAGCATCTTGAGGTTGTTGCGAAGATTAAACTTTACTCGGAAGAGCTCGGCTGCCGGGTTGTTGACGTCTGCGACAGCCCGCTGCTGGGGCCAAAGGGCAATAAGGAGTTCTTGATTCATCTGCGGCTGGAGAAGGGTTTATGAGTTATAAGATTTATTTCCTGGGCGCCGGGCCCGGTGATCCGGAGCTCCTGACCCGTCGTGCAGAGCGTCTTCTCAAAGAGTGCAGGGTGGTCTACCTGCCGCCTATGTATGATCAGACCTTTGCCGAGTTTCTGGAAGATAAAGAGCTCTTTATCCCCTTTGAATACTATTTTTCTGACCTGATAGCACAGATCAAGAGCCAGCTGACCTCTGGGCCTGTCGCTTTTCTGGTGCCCGGAGATTTAACTTTTTATTCTCCGTTTCAAGCTCTTGTCGATGCCCTGGGCCCTCTGGCTGTTGTTGTTCCCGGGGTGGGCTCTGCCAACGCGGCTTCTGCACTTCTGAAAAAGACTCTCGATCTGCCTGGTGTCTGTAGTCGGGCGATTCTTGCTTCGCCCCGCACCCTTGGTGATGGTCCGGACGCCCCGACCATGGGAGATTTCGCTGCGCCAGGTGTTTCAATGCTGATTTACATGAATAATGTCCCTTTGCCCGAACTGGTCTCTCAACTCCGGGAAGGTTATGGTAAGGATACCCCGATAGCCCTGGCGCACCGGGTTGGCTTGCCAGATGAAGAAGTCGTTGTGGCCTCTCTGGATACGATCGTTGCAACTGTTGGGCGCAGGGATTTCTTCAACCTGGACAGCCCTAACCCGCGCCCAGCCCTGACCTTGGTTCTGGTTGGTGAAAGTTTGACGGCAAAAGCTGATCCCGCCTGGTGGGATTATCGCCGTGACCATATCTGGAAGTATCAGGACAACAGTTAAGATGCGCATTATATCGCCTGTCGACAATTTGCAGGAAACGACCATGCTTCTGGAAGCGGGGGCCGACGAACTTTACGGCGGTTACCTGCCTGCTGAATGGGAAGATTACCGTCTTGCTGCTTCACTTAACCAGAGAACCTTTTCCGCCGCGCAGATTGATACGGAAGAGGAGTTGAAGGCGATTGTCGATCTCACTCATTCGCACGGTGGAACTTTTGCCTTAACCCTGAACGCGCCTTTTTACACAGATGCACAATTACCCATGTTGACTGAATACATCGATCGCATGGTAGATCTGGGGATAGATAGCCTGATTTTGGCAGATGTGGGTGTGTTGCGTTTTCTCAAAAAACGCCACCCTGTTATTGAATATCATGCCAGCACTCTGGCGCACCTTACCAACGCCGGTTCAGTCAGGCTTATGGCCGATCAGGGCATGCAGCGTGTGGTCCTGCCAAGGCATTTGACCGTGGCTGATATGGCGGCTGTTATTCAGCAGGTCCCGGATGTTCTCTTTGATGCTTTCCTGCTGGTCGGTAAATGTCCGAACACGGAAGGCCTCTGTACTTTTCATCATTCCAGCCCGGAAAAGCTTTGGCCCTGTGAAATTCCCTACGAGATTGCACCGGTCGGCAACGGAGCTTCTGAGGGTTTGCAGCAGGCGATGAAGAAACAGAAGAGCTGGTCTGAGACGAATCGTCGTCACGGCTGTGGTCTTTGCGCTATTCCGCATTTGCAGAAGGCCGGTGTCCATGGCTTGAAGCTGGTTGGTCGCGGCGCTCCGGCAGTACAGAAAGTCAGAAACGTTACTTTGGCCAAAGATTTCCTGCTGCTGGTGTCAGAAACTCTTGACCCTGCCGAGTACCGCCGTAAGGCGATGGCCGCACATAAGGAAAGATTTGGTGCGGCTTGTCATCAGAATGTTTGTTACTATCCAGAGTTTTTTCATGGGGGAGAGTTATGATACGTCTACTGGGTAGCGCGCAGATAAAGGCACTGGCTTGTGAAGAGAGTGTTCGAGGCGTTCTCGTTCGCACGGTGATCAAGCAGTCTGAGTTTGCTGATGAGCAAGAGCTTCAGCTTCTGGAAGATGCCTTGCAGCTCCTCTTGAAGAGATTTGAAACGATCGATGGTGAGGTCTCATGATACTGCGTAGTATTGAATTGGAGGGCTTCGGCAGATTCCGTGGTCAGACGGTTGAGTTCCGTCGTGGACTGAACCTGGTCATCGGTCCCAACGAGGCGGGAAAATCGACGATCGCCGAGGCTGTCCCTGCGGTTCTTTTTGGGACCGATCGTCTGGAGAGGTTCAAACCCTGGGGCCGTAATGTCTGCTCTGCATCGCTCTTTTTTGAGGGCCGGGGACACACTGTTGAAGTTAAACGCAACCTGATGACCGATGAGGTTGAGCTGGTTGAAAAAGATGACCTTTATCATGTCAGGTCACAGTTCTCCGGCAATGCTCCGTTGCGGGGGCGCAGTGCTTCATGTCGCGAGTACCGGGCGTTGCTTGAAAAGTTGATTGGTGTTGCTGACGAGAAGCTCTTTCGCGCGACCTACTTCTTTGGACATCATCCGCAGAGCTGGAGCGGCGACGAACTCGCTCTTAAGCTGAGAACTCTGGTGAGTGGTACCGCTGAAGCCGATTATGCTGAAATCCTTGATACTTTACTGGAAGAGCATTTTCAACTGACCCGCAGCAACCCCTGGGGGCGAGATAAGCAACGCGACCGTGAGTATGAAACCGTTTGCCAGCAGTTGTCCGAGCAGGGTGATGAAGGGGCTGTACCGATCTTTGTAGAGATCGATAATCCTGGCCACGACGATCGTCAGGTTGCTCTTGAGGAAGAGATCGGTGCCCTTACCGGCGAACTCGAGTTTGAACGCCAGGAATATGAGAAGGGCCAGCGCTACATTGAGCGTTTTCGTCTGCAGGCTGACATCAAAGAAGAAGAGGTCGAACTGCCTGCAAAGGTTGACACTGTAAAGGAAGAGAACCCAGGCACAAGCAAGACCCTTGCTGAAAAAATGGCCGCTGCCGGGCTGCCGCCCTCTTTGCCGTCGCAATTACCCGAGGTGCTAAGTGCCGCGGCTGAAATCAGGCAGGAGCTAGCCGCCCTACAGCAGCCATTCTCGATCCTTCATGGTCGAGAGAAAAAAATCCCGCAAGTTCCCTGGATGGTGATTGGCGGCCTGCTGGTACTTTTCGTCGTCCTTGCGGCCGTAGCCTTTTGGCAACCCTTTTTCAAGACGCCCCTCTTGACGACTGTTGGTGTCTGCTCTGTGGCTCTGCTTGCCTGGGTCTCCTGGCGGCAGATTAATCGTAATAAAATTCAGGAGCAGTGCCGTAAGGAACGTGGCTTGCTTGAGCAGAAGAAGGGTGTCGCTCAGCAGCGACAGGCAGAATTAAGTGAGCGTTGTGACGCTCTTGGCTTGCCGTCTTCTGCGGTCGACCTGGTTCGTTTGCATAAACTTGTTATGACTCATCGTGCATTACTTGACCAATACTGGTCTGCAAAGGAATCTGATGGTTCTGGAGTCGATGCAAGTGCTGAGGTTGTTGGTTCTGAGCCTTCTTCCCGGATCGTCACAAAGGCAGTCGTTGAAGAAGACCTGTTGAAAGATGATGAGGACGCTGGGGAGCTGCGCCAGTTGGAAGCACGGTTAGCTGAATTTGCTGCCAATCTGCAGGAGAAGGAGGCTCGCCTGGAGGAACTGCGGGCGCAGTTGAAGTCTGACATGCATTCACCAGGGGGTGCTGCAGAAGCCGCCGCTGATGTTGCTTCACAGCAAGGTGTTCTGGTGCAGGAAATCTCTGTCAAGAACGCCATGTCACCTCTCCAAAGGCGTAAAATTGAACTCGAGGAGCGTATTGTTGTTCTACGCAAATCGATCAACCTGCTTGCAGACGCTGTTGACGAGTTCAGCCGTTCTCACCTGGTGACGTTGAATGCTGAAGCAGGCAAGATGTTTGGCAAGATTACCGGGGGCCGCTACACGGAGATCAA
>SBFN01000135.1 GCA_006226895.1 Deltaproteobacteria bacterium
CAGCTGTCACCGTGGCCGGCGTTCTAACCGGCCGCACCAAGGGTAAGCTGCTCAACCACCTGGCCGGTGGGGACCTGGAAATGGAGTGGGACGGTAAAAACGAGGTCTTCATGACCGGACCTGCAGTGGAGGTTTTTAGTGGCGAGTATATCCCTCGCTAGTAACAATTTGTCAGGGTCGTACATTTTGACGCCCGCTCGCTTCGCTCACTCAAGGCGCAGAGGATTGCAAAGGCGCAAAGAAAACGTTTAAAGATAAAACAAGCCTATCCCTTTGCGCCATTGCGTTAATCGATTTTTATTCTTTCAATAACCCGGAAACATATATGGACGTTCTGATATTCGATCTCGACAACACCCTCTCTACCCTGCCGAAAAACAACTGTTTAATCTCATCGACGTACGCATTAACCGCTACATGACAGAGATCGTCGGCATTCCCGCGCCGGAGGTCGACAGCTTGCGTCGCGAGTACTGGCGGCTCTACGGCGTAACCTTACAAGGCTTGATACGCCACCATGCGGTTGACCCCGAAGACTACCTGCATTACGTCCACGACATCGACGTCACCTCCCGGCTTTCGCCCGACCTGGTCCTTCGAGACGTCCTGGAGAACCTGCCGCAACGCAAAGCAGTCTTCACCAACGGCTCAATCTGCCACGCCGATCGAGTGCTCTCGGCGCTGGGCATTGAAGATATGTTCGAAAAAATATATGACATCCGCGTTGCTGGCTACCAGCCGAAACCATTCCCTGAACCCTACCACGCAGTCCTCGACGAGCTGGGAACAACCCCGAAAGATTGCATCATGATCGAGGACTCGCGCGACAACCTGCAAACAGCGAAAGGGATTGGTATGGGAACGATCCTGGTTGGCGAAGGAGAAACTCCCGATTTCGTCGATGTTCATCTCGACAATGCCTGTGAGATTCATACCGGCCTGAGCTTCTGGGGAAAAGTATCATGACCCGCTTGCTTGGCGCACATGTTTCCGTTGCCGGTGGCCTCGACAATGCTTTTGCACGCGGCCTGGAGAGTCATTGCACGGCCTTGCAGATTTTCACCAAGAACGCCAACCGCTGGCAGGGCAAGCCGATCTCTAACGACGATGCGATTGCCTTTCAACAGGCCTGGCAGAAAAGTGGTATCGGCCCGGTAATCGCCCACGATGCGTACCTGATCAACCTGGCCTCACCAAAAAAAGAGGTCTGGAAAAAATCAAAGGCGGCATTACGCGATGAAATCATGCGGTGCGCACAACTCGGCATCACAGGGCTGGTCATGCATCCCGGCGCCCACCTGGGGACAGGAGTAAAAACCGGAGTCGAAAGGATTCGTCAGGCCTTTCGTGAAATCCTGCCGGAGACGCCAACAGAGGTTCGGCTTTTGTTGGAGAACACCGCCGGCCAAGGCACTTACCTCGGCGGCGACTTTGCCCACCTGGCAGCTCTGTTGGAGGGGTTTAATGACGATCGTTTTGGCGTCTGCTTCGACACCTGCCACGCCCACTCGGCTGGCTACGACCTCTCAACCAACGAAAGCTACACGGAAGTTATGGCTGAGTTTGACCGGCTGGTTGGCCTTGAGCAGATCAAAGCCTTTCACCTGAACGACTGCCTGAAACCCTGTGGCAGTAACCTTGACCGTCATACCCACATCGGCCAGGGAACTATCGGCCGGACAGGCTTTGCCTGCTTGATGCAGGACCAGCGCCTCGCCGCAATCCCCATGCTGCTGGAAACCCCGAAAGGTGATGACGGTGAGATGGATCGTGTCAATCTGGCACTGCTGCGAGAACTGGCGGGAGAAAGTCTGTGAGAGTCGTCATTCAAAGGGTCAGCGAGGCATCGGTCACCGTCGACCGGCAAACGGTTGGTGCCATCGGTCAAGGGCTGATGGTGCTGCTCGGTGTGGCGCAGGGAGATACGTCACAGGAGGCCAAATTCCTCGCCGAGAAAACGGCAGGGCTGCGCATTTTTGAAGATGACGCCGGCAAAATGAATCGATCCGTCGAAGAAATAGGCGGAAGCCTCCTGGTGGTCTCTCAATTTACTCTGCTCGGTGACTGCCGCAAGGGTCGTCGACCCGGCTTTGCCGGCGCCGCACCACCTGAACTCGCAGATCAGCTTTACGAAGAATTTGTTGCCGCCCTGCGCAGTCGGGGTGTTAATGTTGCCACCGGAGTTTTCAGGGCCGACATGCAGGTGGCCCTGGTCAATGATGGCCCAGTTACCATGCTGCTAGACAGCCGAAAGCAATTCTGATGCATAGACATGAAGAAGAGGAAGTCCGCTCCCTGGGTCGTGGCCGCAGCGCGAAAAAACGTGAGGCCAAGGCCATTGAGGAGCTAGCCCTCCGCCTGACAGAGATTACCGTCTCGGAGCTCGGCAAACTGCCGAAGAGCCCGGAGCTGAGCAAAGAGATCGAGGTGGCTCGAAGCACCAAGGGGCACAGCTCTCGCAAGCGCCAGATCAAGCACCTGGCAGGGGTGTTGCGCGGCCACGAAGAACAACGCCTGGCGATCGAAGCCGCCCTCGCTGGCCAGTCTGTCAGTCAACGTCAAGAGACCCTCGCCTTCCATCACCTTGAAGAACTTCGAGATCGACTCTGTGCCACAGAAACTTTCGAAGCGGCTCTGACGGAAGCGAGCACCACTTACCCTCACCTTGACGCTGGCAAGTTGGCCAGGTTGGCCCGTTCGGTTCACGAGTACAACGACAAAAAAGCAGCACGAGAGATTTTTCGGCGCTTGCGTAAAGCGGCAGAGGTCATTGAAGCATAAGGGCGCCCTGCCTTTATCAACACCAGATGAGAAAAGATCTCACCGCAATTGACGGGGACCAACTTCCACGGCTTACTTAATTGCTCAACAAATCCTCGCAAGGGTCTCTCAAGATTACCCGAAAACCGTTATGAGAGGAAAGTTGAAGGTTTTCTCAGAAAGCAGAAGGGCCGCGAATAATTCGCGGCCCTTCTGCTTTTTTTTACCTTAAGGAGAAGCGGGTCTAGCCTTCCACATGCTTTTTCCAGTCAGCCAGAAATTTCTCCAGGCCGATATCCGTCAGTGGATGTTTGGCCAGCTGTTGCATGACGCTGAAAGGAATGGTGCAAATGTCGGCACCCATCAGACCGGCGTCCAGAACGTGCTGTGGACTGCGGATCGAAGCAACGATGATCTCGGTGGTGTAACCGTAGTTGTCAAAAATGGTGCGGATCTGATCGACACCTTCCATGCCTACGTGACCGATATCGTCCAAACGACCCACGAAAGGAGAAACGTAGGTGGCTCCGGCCTTGGCCGCAAGCAAAGCCTGCAGTGGCGAGAAGATCAGGGTCAGGTTGGTTTTGTAACCTTTTTTACTCAAGACCTTGGTCGCTTTGAGCCCTTCCTCGGTGATCGGCAGCTTGATGACGATCTTGTCCTTGTCGAGCTTGGCCAATTCCTCCGCTTCGCTGATCATGCCGGCGGCGTCAGTGGCAACAACTTCAGCGGAAATCGGCCCATCGACCAGGGTGATTATCTCTTTGAGAACTTCGTGAAAGTCGCGACCACTTTTGGCGACCAGGGACGGATTGGTGGTGACTCCGTCGACCAGTCCCAGCTCATTGGCGGCGGCAATTTCTTTAACATCCGCTGTATCGATAAAAAATTTCATCTCTTTTGCTCCTTGGAGGCTAGTGAATCTTAAGCTGCGTCAGCTGCGATTCCGGAATTTGTCTCGGCACTCAGCCGAACAGAAATAGTGCGTTGAGCCTTTGACCTGGGCCTTGATCGCGTCGTTGCGCGGTATGTAGGTGCCGCACTCAGGGTCAAGAAGCATCTCTTCACCACGGGAGGTTTTCTCAGGTGGAGGCGTGGAGTTCTTGGTCAAGGCCTGTTTGATAAACTGATAGGCCGTGTAGATCAGAAAGCCGACCAGCAGATAGATAAGGGGCTTTACCAGCATACGATTACCAGGTTGTGCGCAATGGCACCAGTTCTGCAGCACCGGAACTGGCTGACGCCAGGTCGGTGATGGTTTGATCAAGCAAAGGGTGCCTGAGGTCCGGGGCGATCTCCTTCAGGGGGACGAGTACGAAAGCACGCTCCTGGAGCCTTGGGTGTGGAATGATCAGGTCCTCTTCAGCAAGGATCTGGTCTTCGTAAAAAAGGATATCAATATCGAGGGTGCGTGGTGCCCACCGGACCGGTCGCGAGCGGCCGAATTCATCTTCCGCAGCCAGACAGGCCTCAAGCAGCTGTCTGGGATCAAGCGAGGTCTGGATCTGCAGAACCGCGTTCAAAAAAAACGGATTGTCCGGAGGACCGCCAACAGCCTCGGTTTCATAGACCCCGGAGGCCTGCACCAGCTCAATAGCAGGAGAGTCGGCGAGGATATCGCGTCCTCCGCGCAGGAAGGCCAGACGATTGCCGAGATTACTGCCAAGGCCAAGGTAGGCTGTGTTCATGATGACTAAAGACTCCCTCTTCTTCGGCTTGAATATAAACACAGTGGCCGATGGGCGTCAACCATACTGATAAGCTTTGCTGAAAACCGATTTCGCCACAACCTGATATAATTGATCCCAGATCGACTGTTGATCATTTGCTCGCTGTAAGTGTTTGCATCCGGGAGGTTGCAATGAGCAGAGCCGAGGCGAAAGTTGATATTAGAAAGATCCCCTGGCACAATCTTGATGACTCCACTGTTCTCGCCAGAACCAACAGCAGCCTGCAGGGGCTGACAGCCGGGGAGGCAGAGGCAAGGCTGCATCAATACGGTCCAAACTGCCTGCCGTCCAACCCTCCTCCTGGCCTTGCCCTTATCTTCCTGCATCAATTCCTGAGCCCCCTGAT
The DNA here is from genome assembly GCA_006226895.1 of Deltaproteobacteria bacterium. Taxonomy (GTDB): domain Bacteria; phylum Desulfobacterota; class Desulfuromonadia; order Desulfuromonadales; family BM103; genus M0040. The sequence goes on from SBFN01000135.1 coordinate 4,837, forward strand.
CTATATTCTGATCGCCGCAGGCCTGGTTTCCATGGCGATCGGTGAATGGACCGATGCCGGCTTCATCTTTGCGGTTATCCTGCTAAACGCATTGCTCGGTACTTTTCAGGAGTGGAAAGCGGAACGCAGCGCAGCATCGTTACAACAACTGCTGAAAACATCCTGTCGCGTCAGACGTGACAATCACCTGCTCGACCTGCTCGCAGAAGAACTGGTCCCCGGCGACGTGGTCCTCCTTGAATCCGGCAGCCGGGTTCCGGCCGATTTGCGTCTTCTCGAAGTCCGTAACCTGTCGATCGACGAGTCGCTACTGACAGGTGAATCCCAGGCCGTTGACAAACAGGTCGGCAAATGTGCAGAGGAAACGCCCCTGAGTGAGCGCCTTAACATGGCTTTTGCCGGCACAAGCGTCACCAGTGGCCGCAGCCTCGGTGTGGTGGTGTCCACGGCACAGACGACCGAGGTCGGCTCGATTGCGGTCGCGGTGGCAACAACAACCCTGGTCAAGCCGCCGCTGGTCTTACGCATGGAGCAGTTTGCCCGTCAGGTCAGCTACCTGGTGGTCGGTTTTGTTGCTCTGCTGGCGATCATCGCTGCCGCACAAGGGACTCCATTCGACGAAGTCTTCTTGCTAGCGGTCGCCCTGGCGGTTTCCGCTATTCCCGAAGGCTTGCCGGTGGCCATGACTGTCGCCCTGTCAATCGCCACGACGAGGATGGCAAGGCGTAATGTCATTGTCCGCAAGCTGACCGCTGTTGAAGGTCTGGGCAGTTGTACCTGTATCGCCAGCGACAAGACCGGCACCTTGACCGTTAATCGCCAGACCGTTCGCACCCTCTGGCTGCCCGATGGGACGAACTACCTGGTAAGTGGTGAAGGTTATGCGGGAACCGGTGACGTGCTCCGCAGCGACGGCACGCAAGCGGTGGGCAAGGAACATGACCGTCTGCGCGAACTGGCTCTGGCCGGTGTGCTCTGCAACGAAGCCTCGCTACGCCTCGTGCTTGGCGAGTGGCTGCACCAGGGCGATGCCATGGACGTGGCTTTGCTGGCCCTGGCGCATAAACTGGGCCTTGATCCGGAAGTGGAGGCCGCTCAACACGCCGTCCTGGGCGAAATCCCCTTTGAATCTGAACAACGCTATGCCGCCCGTTTCGTGCATCGTGGGCACTCCCAGTGCATCATCAAGGGCGGTGCCGAGCAGGTCCTTGATTTCTGTACGACGATGAACGGGCAGGCCGGTCCACTGCCCCTCGACATACTGGAGGTCGAAGGCGAAGCGCT
>SBFN01000091.1 GCA_006226895.1 Deltaproteobacteria bacterium
CTGCAGGAAATGGTGAGGATCGGTCATGTGAAAACCGATCTCATTCTTTTGCCAACGCCTGTGCCAGAAGTCTTTATCCATAGATGCAAACCTTAGAACAAAACACCTTTGACAAAAGTTTAACGCAGAGAAGCAAAGAGCGCAAAAGGCAAGGGTCCTGGATTTCAGAGCAACAGTGGCGTCAGGATCATTATTCTCTGCGTTTTTGCGCCTCGTCTAAAACGCCTGTTGTTGGCTGCATTAAAGAGTCTTTGTCCCTTCCAGAACCAGCTTTGCCACCACCAGGTAACGAACAAACTTACCGGCCGACACCAGAAGGACAAACCGCCAGAAGCCGGTACGCAACACACCACCAACCAGGCAAAGGGGATCACCTATAACGGGCAGCCACGAAAAAAGCAAAGCCCAGCTGCCATAACGGTTAAAATGATGTTCAGCCCGTCCTTGACTTTCAGGGCTGATCCGCAAAAAACGCTGAGTGAGGTAGGGCCCTCCCCAGAGCCCGATGGCATAGGTCGTCAGAGCACCACAGCTGTTGCCAAGGGTTGCCACCAGCACAGTGATCGTTGGGTCAAAGCCATTCAGCAGTAACACACCCAACAACCATTCACTACCAAGCGGCACCAGCGTTGAGGCCAGAAAGCTGAGCAGAAAAAGCGCGGGGTAGCCATATTCCAATAGCCATTGTTCCAACAGAGGGATTCCTTTATACGTACCATCTATGCCATGATGGGTTGAGGTTGACTCGCATACACATTCTGACACGAGGACATTATGCGTCGAAGCATTTTCCTTATTTTCTCGCTCTTTTTTTCTATCCTGCTCTTCACCGGCTGCGACTCCGTGCCTGGCATCAAACCATTCAACCAGGAGAGCGTGGTGCTTGCTTTCGGCGACAGCCTCACTCATGGCACGGGCGTCTCTAAGGGACAATCCTACCCGGACGTGCTCTCTGAACTGCTCGGCAGGCAGGTAATCAACGTCGGTATTCCCGGTGAAGTATCAGCTGCCGGATTAAAACGTCTCCCCGCTGTCCTGGAGGAACACAACCCGACGCTCGTCATCCTCTGCCACGGCGGCAACGATTTTCTTCGCAAGCTGGACCAGGCAACCACAAGCAGCAACCTTGATGCGATGATCACCTTGATCAGGTCACGAGGTGCCGATGTCGTTCTGGTTGGCGTGCCAAAACTGGGCTTTGGCCTGCAGGTCCCGGAACTTTATTCGCAAATTGCCGACAGGTACACGATCCCCCTGCAAAGAAAGATTCTTGTCGACCTGCTCGCTGACAACAGCATGAAGAGCGATGCCATTCACCCCAACGCGACAGGCTATCGGCTGATGGCTGAAGCGATTTACGATCTGATCAACAGAGCTCAGAAGACATAGGACCTCCGTGAGCGAAACCAGGCCGCATAAATTTATTCCGTGCAGTCGCGCGGAGATGATCGAGAGAGGCTGGGACGAACTCGATGTGCTCTTCATCACCGGGGACGCCTATATCGACCACCCTTCTTTCGGCACCTCGCTTCTGGCGCGCCTGCTCGAAGACGAAGGCTTGCGGGTCGGCATTCTCGCACAGCCGGACTGGCGCAATCTGCAAGCCTTCAAAGTCATGGGGCGACCACGGCTCTTTGCGGCCATTTCGGCCGGTGCCATGGATTCCATGGTCAATCATTACACGGCCGCCAAGAAGGTCCGTAACGATGACGCCTACACTCCGGGAGGGCGTTCCGGAGCGCGCCCGAACCGTGCGGTCATCGCTTATACCGCAGGGCGCCTTTAAAGGCTTGCCAACGGTCGTCGGAGGCATTGAAGCAAGCCTGCGCCGTCTTGCCCACTACGACTATTGGGACAACAAGGTCAGACGCTCGGTGCTGGTCGACAGCAAGGCCGACCTGCTCCTGTTCGGCATGGCGGAAACCGCCCTCGTTGCACTCGCCAAGCGCATGCTGGCAGGCGAAGCCTTCGACAACATCACCGGCCTGCGCGGCACCGCCTACCTGGCCAAAACAGCACCGGACAATGCTGTCATTTTACCCTCCTTTGAGGCGGTCAGTTCAAGTACGGACGCTTACAACAAGGCCTTTAAAATAGCATCGGACGAGAAGAACCCTTTCAGCGGCAAAACCCTCCTGCAAGAACATGGCAAGCGACAACTTGTGATAAACCCGCCGGCAGCGCCCCTTGATGAAGAACAGCTTGACCGCATCTACGCCCTGCCCTTCACCAAGCTGCCACACCCTTCCTACAAGGCAGCGATTCCGGCTTATGCGCAGATCAAATTCTCCATCACCAGTCACCGTGGTTGCTGTGGCGGCTGTGCCTTCTGTGCGATCACCCATCACCAGGGCAAGACGATTCAGTCACGCTCCGAGCAATCTGTGCAGGAAGAGCTTGAGCGCTTGAGTCTGCACCCGGACTTCCGCGGTACGGTCACAGATGTTGGTGGCCCGACTGCGAATATGTACGGTATGCGTTGCAGCAACCCGGAGGCGCAAGCGAGCTGTCGTCGTGAAAGCTGTCTTTACCCGCACATCTGCAAACATCTCGATACCCGTGATGACCGAGCCGTAGACCTGCTCCGCAGGCTGCGCAAGAACCCCGCCGTCAAGCACCTCTTCGTCGCCTCGGGAATTCGTTTCGACCTGCTCAATCGGCAACCGGATTATTTTGCCGACCTGGTTAAACACCACGTTGGCGGTCTGCTCAAGGTAGCTCCAGAGTCGACCAGCCCGAAGGTCACGAACGTCATGCGCAAACCGGGACCGAAGGTATTTGAACAATTCCTGCAGAAATTTCGTGAGCAGAGTCTGAACCTGGGGAAAAAACAGGCCGTTGTGCCCTACTTCATCAGTTCACATCCCGGTTGCACACTCAAGGATATGATCGAGGTCGCCCTCTTTCTTAAAGAGCACAACCTGCGCGTCGAGCAGGTTCAGGAGTTCACCCCCACCCCGGGCAGCCTGGCCACCTGCATCTATCACACCGGTCGCGACCCCTTCAGCGGTGAACTCATCCACGTGCCCCTTAACCCTAATGAGCGGCGTCAGCAAAAAGCCCTGCTCCTCTGGCACCTGCCCGAAAGCCGCAAGGATGTGCTGGCCGCGCTCAGACAGTGTGATCGTGAGGACCTGATTACAACCTTGCTTGGGCATCAAAAACAGGGGATCAAACAAGCGACATCGCAAGCCAGAAAACAACCGAAACGACCCCGCAAACGATAATTCCCTGAGGTAACCAGTACCATGCCTCGGTTTCGCACCTTGGCATTTCACAGTTATCTGGCTATGATTAACAACATCCTTCAACACTGAAAGAACACGAGGTTCACTATGGAACGCCTGCTCGATGATATTGAAGCCAGGGTTGTGGGCTGCCTGGTCGAGAAAGACCTGGCGACGCCCGAATACTATCCATTAACCCTCAACGCCTTGACCAACGCCTGTAATCAGAAATCGAACCGTGACCCGGTTATGCTGCTTGAAGAAACTGATGTGATCAGGGCCCTCGACAGTCTGCGGCAAAAACAGATGGCACATCAATCGGCTGAAGGAGTTCGTGCCGCCAAATATTGCCATAACCTGGAGTCCGTGTTGAACCTGGACCCTGAAGAGCTGGCGCTCCTTGCCGAGTTGCTCTTGCGTGGCCCGCAGACCGTTGGCGAACTGCGCAACCGCGCCGAAAGGATGTGTCCGGTAGGCGA
>SBFN01000235.1 GCA_006226895.1 Deltaproteobacteria bacterium
CAATTTGGTTACGCAGGTCAACCGCCGTGCAGACCTTCTGGCCCTGGATTCGGGGTCGAAATTGATCGGCACGCGCTGCCTCTGTGGGTCAAACGTTCGGCTTTGATTACAGCTTGATACATTGAACGCTGATAAAGGTAGAACCAAAAAAGGCAGCCGCTTGGCTGCCTTTTCAGTCATATCAATTCTGTGTTTAGTAGATGACAATATAGCCATGTTTCGTGGCAATGCTGGAGATTTCCAGAACATCTTCAATCTGGTAGGTCTCGCCATCAAGCACGAAGGTGTAGCCACCGTCGGGATTCTTTTGGGCGAGATCAATCAGGTATTCAAAGCTGGCGGTTTTTACTGTTTCCATAACGTCCTCCCCAGACCTGACTCGCGTCAGAGCAGAGCCATAACCTCTTCATGCAATTCCCTGTTGGCCGCAGCAACCACAAAGCCCCCGCCGAGCGGTGTCTTGCCGTCAGCATCGGTGATCACGCCTCCTGCGGCCTCTATGATCGGAATCAGCGGCACGATGTCGTAGGGTTGCAGGGTATCCTCAACCACCAGGTCGACCTGGCCGAGCGCCAACATGCAGTAGGAATAACAATCGCCGCCAAAACGTTGCAGACGCGCTTTCCCTGAGATCCTGTGAAACGCTGCAAGGTTGTCCTGGTTGGCGAACATGCTCTCGTGGGTACAATAGAGCAAGGCCTCTTCGAGGCGAACATTCTGCCGTGACTGCATGGCGAGCGTCTGACCCTTCTGTTCTAAAAAAGCCCCGGCGGCACTACCGTAAAAAAGCTCCCCCGTTGCCGGTTGATACATAAGCCCGGCATGAACCCGGTCTTCCTGCTGCAAACCGACCAGAATTCCCCAGGTTGGGAAACCGCTGATAAACGCTTTGGTACCGTCGATTGGGTCGACGATCCAGTTGATATCTGTGGTCCCGGGCGTTGCGCCGCCCTCTTCGCCGATCACCCCGAAAGCAGGGCAGTAACGAGTCAACTCTTCACGCAGACAAGCCTCTACTTCCCTATCTGCCTGGGTCACAGGATCAAAGCTGCCTTTGCTGAGCTTGTTGTCCACAGCAAGTGTTTGACGGAAATAACGCAGGGCGATTTCACCGGCACCCGGCATCGCTTGGCGCGCAAAGCTCAAGGCCTCGGCAACGTTCTGTTCAGTCAAAGGGGTTCTGTTCATGGCTTCAGGGTCCTGTAAACGAAAAATGCGCTTGGGGTATTCTATAGGAAAACAAACTTCTCATCAAAACAAAGGTTTTACAAACGAGTCTTAATCTTTATGAACAAGACAAAACCTGCTCTACCACCCGTTCGCTTCTCTCTCTCGAGACAAAGAGGACACAGAGAGAATCCAAAATCTTCCGTTTTTCTCTGTGTCCTCTTTGCCTCTGCGGTGAAAGCTTTTTATATAAAAACCTGTTGAACTATTGCCGAGCCAATCGCAAATTCTCCACATCATACTCAAAGTTACTGCGATAAGGATTGATGTCCAGGCCACCTCGACGGGTGTAGCGAGCGTAGACTGTCAGCTTCTCCGGTCGACAAAAACGCATCAGGTCGCTGTAGATCCGTTCAACGCACTGTTCATGAAACTCATCATGCTGCCGGAAAGAAATCAGGTAGCGCAACAGAGCCTCCCGGTTGATTTTCGCACCCTGATAATGAATCAGGACACTCCCCCAATCGGGCTGACTGGTCACCAGACAGTTGCTTTTCAGAAGATGGCTATGCAAGCTTTCGCTAACCTGTGCCTCTGCATCTGCCGCGCCGTTAAGAAGCTCTGCATCCAGGGCGTAATTATCGACCTCGATATCAAGATCATCGATGCACTGCCCCGGCAGAGTCGCAAAGCGTTGCGTAGCAAACTCCGCGTCAGCCATTAATCGGACATCGACCGGCATGCCGGCGGCACCGCCGAGGTCTTTGCTCATCAGGGCACGCACTGATTCAAAATCATCGAAACGGGTCTGGTTAAACGAGTTGAGATAGAGCTTGATCGATTTCGATTCTATCAGGTTGGGCGATTCGCAGGGAATACGGAACTCGCCCATGGCAACCACCGGTTTGCCCTGAGGGGTCAGCCAGGAGAGTTCATAAGCGTTCCAGATATCCACTCCGTGAAACGGTAAATCATCAGACAAGCCAAGCTCATCACGCTTGAGTTGGCGAGGGATCGGGCATAGCAGGCCGGGATCGTACTCCGAGGTGTAGGTCGTAGGTTTTCCCAGAGGGAGGCTGGCTCCAAATTCATTCATGGTATTCACACTTTGCCAGATCAGGTGGCGATTTCAACTTAAAAACAATGTCCCTACTATCAAAAAAAGGTTTAAATAGCTCACTTTTCGACCGCAGTCTCGACTTCTTGTTCAGGCTCAGCTTCAGCCAACAGGTCATCACCAAGCGGTGTGGTCATTTCAACAGGGTAACCGTTTTCACGAATCAGGCGCTGCAACTCTTCAATCCGGTCATCCGGGTGCGGGTGTGAAGCCAGTAAGTAAGGACCGCGGCTTCCGGCCTTCTTGCCCACCCGGGCGAAAAAATCGGCTGCGCCTCCGGCGTGGCCATAGCTGCTCACCAACAGATCGAGTCCAAAACGGTCTGCCTCTGATTCCTGCTGGCGCGAATAGCTGCTTTCGGTGACCAGGAAAAGGTTACTCACCAGGCGACTGACTGCACTGTCTTCGCCAAACACCAACATGGTCGCAACGGTCAGGCCAAGACCACGTCCCAGCCGTTCGAGGTGATCGCGATGGGCAAAATGCCCCAGCTCATGAGCCAGCACCATGGCCAGCTCATTTTCCGACTCAGCCTGTTCAACCAGGCCGGAAAAAACCACGATATGCCCCCCGGGCAGAGCCAGAGCGTTGATCTCCTTATTTTTTACCAGCTGAACGGTGAAGGTGTAATTGTGCAGAGGCGAATCTGCGGGCAGGTTATCGAGCAGCGTTTGCAAACGACGACGCAAGGGCTCATCCTCGTTGGCCTCAAAGGAATCGACGAAATGCTCACCGAGCCAGACTTCTGCTTTAATCGGAATTTTTGCTACGGCCAGATCGGCGGTGACGCCGAGGACCAGATAAAAGACCACGGCCAGCAGCAGCATGCCGCCGACCAACCAGGCCAGTTCAACCAGGGGATGGGTTTTCGAGACGTTAACGTTCTCGTCGATATGTTTCGGGGTGAATTTCACGGCCGGTTCATGACCACTGCGGTACCATAGGCAAGCGCTTCGATACTGCCTACGCGGTTCTTCTTGTTCGCTGAACGACCGATCGTCGATGTCTCGAGACGCAGATTGACGATCATATGTGCGCCCCTGGCCGCAGCTTCTTCCTTCATGCGCAGCATTGCTTCCCGACGGGCACGATCGATCAGTGATTCATAAGCTTTGACCCGCCCACCAAAGAAGTTACGCAGAATCGCCAACAGCCGTTTGAAGTAGTCGTTGGAGACCACCATGCTGCCACTCACCAGGAACGACTCGTTGACTGCACCATCAGCAAAACGGCCTTCGGCGCTAACCAGCATCAACTTGATCAACTCTTTTTCGCGCTTGAGGATCGATTTATAATGACGCTTCTCGGCAATCGTACCGCAGGAATAGCCCATCACCACAAAAAGCAGAAAGAGAAAAATGTCAAGATTGCCGAGAACGGCTTCCAGCATAGTTGACCTCTACTCGACCCGCACTGCGGTGCCGTAGGCGAAGAGTTCGGCAGCACCCTGGGCAACCGAGGACGTAGCGAACCGGATATTGACGACCGCGTTAGCCCCCATCAATCGGGCCTGCTCAGACATGCGGTCCATCGCCTCCTGCCGCGATTCCTGCAACAGCTCGGTGTAACCTTTCAGTTCACCACCGACCAGGTTCTTCAAACCGGCCATCATGTCCCGGCCGAAGTGCTTGGCGCGTACGGTGCTGCCCTGCACGATACCGAAATGCTCAACGATCTTTTTGCCGGGCACGCTGCCGACATTCGTCATAATCATGGGAACTCCTAGTAAGGATAGCTTTAAGCTGTAGGGCTGTAAGCTCTAAGTAAAAGCTAAGCCTTAAAGCTTATGGCTTACATCTTAAAGCTGTCAGTTTTCGCTCCTATTCTGCCTCTTCTCCCATCAACTTGGCAAGCATATCCGACATGCTCAGCTCTTCATCTCCATCGACAAGGTGGAAGCCGGCCCTGGCTTCTTCCTGGCGCAGCCCTTCAGGGATTTCGGCCAGGAAACGGCTGATTTCACGGGGCTCGTCCTTGCCGTATTTTTTGCGCGCATCGGCGTGCAGGAGGGTCAGCTTCTCCCGGGCGCGGGTGATCCCCACATAACAGAGGCGGCGCTCTTCATCGACGTCAACACCCTCGGAGACGGTTTTTTTGTGCGGCAAAAAACCTTCTTCGAAACCGGGCAGAAACACATGGGGAAACTCCAGACCTTTACTCGAATGCAGGCTCATCAGCACCACGGCATCCTTGGCCAACTTTTTCTCTTTGCTGTCTGTTCCCGGTTCGTCACGATCGAGCAACGCGATCTTTTCAAGAAAACCGGATAAGGTCGGCTTTCCATCACGCTCTTCATAGCTGGCAAGAGCGTTGACCACTTCCTGAACATTTTCGATACGGCGCTCAATCTTTTCACGTGAGTCCGGGTCGCGCCGCAGTTCATCTTCGAGACCGATAGCAGCGAAGAGCTCTTTTGCCGTGCTGGCAAGCTGGCCGCCGCCGCGAAACCAGCGCTTATGCTGCTCAATCAGAGAGACAAACTTCTCCAGGGCGTCCGCGGCCTTGGCATTAATACCGTCGATCATGCGCGCCCTGCGAATCACTTGCCAGAGGGAATCTTTACTGGTGACCGAGGTGCGAATCAACAGGTCGGCACTGGTGCGACCGATGCCGCGACGCGGGTAGTTTAGAATCCGCAGCAGGTTGACTTCATCGTAGGGGTTGACCATAAAGCGCAGGTAAGCGACGGCATCCTTGACTTCCTTGCGGTCGAAAAACTGTTGGCCGCCGATCAACACGTAAGGGATCTCGGCAAAGCGCAGCTCCTGTTCGAAGACCATGGTCTGAGCATTGGTGCGCATCAGAATAGCATGAGACTTATAAGCCATCTTCTTTGTGCGCACATTGTGATTGATCCGTTCAATCACCGCCCTGGTTTCATCCTCGGCGTCGATGCACTTGACCACACCGATCTTTTCACCCTCGGCGCCTGCCGTCCAGAGCGCTTTCTCTTTGCGCTTCTGGTTGCGTTCAATCACCTTGTTGGCCGCGTTGAGGATATTGGCCGTAGAGCGATAATTCTGCTCCATTTTTATGACGTGAGCCCCGGCAAAGTTCTTTTCAAAGTCGAGGATATTGCCAGGATCAGCGCCGCGCCAGCCATAAATCGATTGGTCATCGTCACCCACCACGCAGAAATTGTTCCACTTGCCGGCGAGCCTCTGCATCAGGGTAAACTGGGCAGTGTTGGTGTCCTGGTACTCATCAACCATGATGTACTGGAAACGGTCCTGGTAGCGTGCCTGAACCTCGGGGAATTCGTCAAAGAGACGCACCACCAGCATGATCAGGTCATCAAAATCAACCGCGTTGTAGCTTTTCAAGCTTTTCTGGTACTCGGGATAAACCTTCTGCGCCATCTCGCCAATCACATCACCGCGCATAAAGGGACCGAACTCTTTGGGTGATTTCAGGCTGTTCTTGGCCTCCGATATTTTCCACAGGATGGCGTCGGGTTTAAGGCCGTGATCAGCCTTGATATCGTTCATCAAGTCCCTGATCAGCCGTTGCTGATCAGAAGCACCATAAATACTGAAATTGCGCTTATAGCCCAAATGTTCGATATCGGCACGCAAGATGCGACAGCAGAGCGAATGAAAAGTCGAGATCTGGATCCGCTCTGTCTTGGTTTTCCCCGCCAGACCGGCGACACGCTCCCTCATTTCCTTGGCAGCCTTGTTGGTAAAAGTCACCGCCAGAACACGCTCCGGATCAATACACTTCGAGCCGACCAGGTGAGCCACCCGATGCGTGACCACATTGGTCTTGCCGGAGCCGGCACCAGCCAGCAGAAGAAGCGGCCCCTCCGTATGTAAAACAGCTTCCAGCTGCTGGGGATTTAAAGAATCCAAACTCATAATTGAAGCCTGTTCGGCAATCTATCGACAGAAATATCCCCGCCGCAAAAAGCGACCGGATAGGAATTGGACATCAAGTTGTCTCCCTGGAAAAATCGGGCCGGATGATGACCGGAATCGGTGACGGGTGTGACCCTGGAATGTGATCGCAGATAGTATGCAAACTAAGAGCAAAAAACAAGCCCTAAGCTAAAAGCTTTAGGGCTTTAAGTTGTCACGCTACAGCCGGCCCACAGCTTTACAATCTGTTGTAGCCGTTCAACGCAGCAACCCGGTACGCCTCAGCCATGGTTGGATAATTAAAGGTCGTATTGATGAAATACTTGATGTTGTTATAGGGCGCCGGCTGGGCCATGATCGCCTGGCCGATATGCAGAATCTCCGTAGCATTGTGACCGAAGCAGTGGATACCAAGTATTTCCAGGGTCTCGCGATGGAAAAGTATTTTGAGCATGCCGGCTTTATGCGAAGTGATCTGACCACGGGCCAGGTTGCGGAAGAAGGAACGACCTACCTCGTAGGGGACTCTCTGCTCGGTCAACTCGCGCTCCGTACCACCAAGGCAGCTGATCTCCGGCAGCGTGTAAATACCGGTCGGGATATCCCTGACCAGACGCTCATCGCAAGACCCTTCGGCGATATGAGTCCCTGCGAAACGCCCCTGGTCGTAGGCCGCGCTGGCAAGGTTGGGGAAACCAACGATATCACCCACCGCATAGATATGCGGCTGAGTACTCTGGTAAGCCTCATTGACTTTGATATTGCCACGATGATCAGGTTCAATCCCCAGCGTTTCGAGACCCAGGCCTTCCGAATTTCCAGTGCGGCCGTTGGCCCATAACAACATGTCCGACTTGATCACCTTGCCGGTTTTCAGATGCAGGACGACACCATGATCGTTTACTTCAACCCGCTCGTATTCCTCATTCTGACGAATCATCACACCCTGTTCATCACGCATGTGATAGCTCAAAGCGCTGCTGATCTCGTCATCAAGGTACTCGAGCAGACGTTCGCGGGTGTTGACCAGATTGACCTTGACCCCGATATTCTTGAACGCCGAAGCATACTCACAACCGATCACTCCGGCACCATAAACTGTCAAGGTGCCGGGAAGTTCCTTCATCTGCAGAATCGTGTCGCTGTCAATCAGGCGTTTGCCATCGAAAGGCACATCTTCAGGATGATACGGGTGGGAACCGCTCGCTATGACAAAATAATCGGCCGAACATTTGCGCATGTTCCCGGCCAGGTCAGAGATTTCAATATTATGCGGATCGCTAAAACGTGCCTGCCCTGCGATGATTGTAATGTCGTTGCGCTCGTAAAAATCCTCACGATCACGCACCTGGTTATCAACCACATTCCGCATTGCAGTCAACAGATCATCACAGGTCACACGGCCAGGGTGGCGACCGCGATCAAACAGACGGTTCTTCTTTTCATCGGCGTATTTCCGCACCACGTGAATAAAACTCTTGCTCGGGATAGTCCCCAGATGTGTGCAACCGCCACCGACCAGCAGATGATTCTCGACGATAGCAACAGACTTGCCCGACTTGGCCAGCTTGATCGCCGCCCCCTCGCCACCGGGACCACTGCCGATCACGATCGCATCGAAATGATTTTTCTGTGCGTCCATAGTCATTTTTAACTCTCGTAATGAAGGTAAATAGACAGACTCATTAAGGATAAAGGAAAGCGGTGAGTTTGCAACAGCTCTTATATCGAAGATCGAAAATGTCCCGTTTTTCAAAGTTCTGGCACAGTTTCAACCAACAGATGACTTGCCTGTAAAAAAAAGCCCCACAGCCAGGAGGGACTGTGGGGCAACGGGTTCTATGGGTTTTGCTTAGGAGGTAGAACATGAAGAACTATGCTCTGGTTGATATCTTACCAATTTGGTTATATATGTCAACAAAAAAATGAAATAAAAAATCTCTGCCAACACATGAGGGTGGCAAGGGCTAAATTTTCCAGGAACTCTCCGGGAGAGAGCATTTGAGAATCAACTTATGCACAGCTACGTTCTGGGCCACTGTGCTGTCGGCCTCTAACCCAGAAACCCGGTGGGGAAATTATAGTGACGCATTAAGCCTTAAAAGCCGAGAGCATCAACTCAAAATCTTCAAGAAGAGCCTGCAGGTCCTCTTCGTGCTCTATCTCCTGTTCGATAATCTGCAATGCAATATTGTAAGTAACAGGGTCCTTGTCTTTGGTCATGTCCATCAGTTCTTTGTAGACACTGATAGCACACTGCTCGCCCGCAATATTCTGCACCAGAAGCGTTTTCACGAAGGGATCGTCGGGCGGTTCGTAAGCACAATTTGTGAGCTTGAACCAGTCGCGTGGGTCAGTCACAGGATCGCCGCCCAACTGGATGATGCGGTTGGACACCAGCAGAGCATGATTCAGCTCCTCGGTCGCATGCAGTTCAAGCTCGGCGATCACGGCCTCCTTCATCGGCCCTTTAGCCACTTTTGCACCGGCCCAATACTGGTAGTAAGCCAGCCATTCGTCGGCATAGGCCTTACGCAGCACTGAGATCAGTTCGTCAACATCCAGTCCGACTATTGCTCGCCCCTTGCTTCCCATAATGCCTCCTGTCATTTTGTTTATTAGGGTCACCCTCCATAATACTAACCTGTTTGAGTTGAGTTTCCAGAAACACCAGCCATTTCTGTCACGTTTTATAAGAGCTTGCTTTGCTTTGTAGAGTTTTGCGCTATAGTTCCTTAGGAAAGGAAATAACCATGAGACGGTTTTTTGTTACTGGCATCGTCATCGCAGCGACGCTTCTGGCTTCAAGCGTGGCGGCCCTCGAGGTCAACTCTCCGGCACCGGATTTTACGGCCCCATCGACCAAGGGCGAAATCACCCTGAGCGAACTTTTGGTCAAAGGACCGGTGATTTTGGCATATTACTATGCCGATTTCACCTCGGGCTGAACGAGTGAAATGAATGCTTTTCAAAACGACATCGCTCGTTTTGAAGAGTTGAACGTCCAGGTTCTGGGCGTCAGTTCTGACTCGTTGGAAAGCCACCAGGCTTTTTCTGACCAGCTCGGTCTCAGCTTTCCGCTCATAGCTGATGACGGGAACATCAGCAAGCTCTACGGCAGCGGTCGGGTGACAACGCTGATAGACCAGCAGGGTATTGTGCGTTATGTCCACAAAGGCATGCCGGACAACGAAAAGTTGTTGCAGGAAGTCAGCAATTTACAGAGTTATTAGAATCGTTCCAAAATTCCTGCCGCTCTAGCCAGGGGATGAAATGTTCAGCAACCGCAAAGCCGGGGGGCCCTCATAATGACGGATGCAGGTGAATGGCACCTGGTTCTCAGGCTGCTTAAAGAACAGGCCTTTGGCGTTTTGGGCACCAACCACAAGGGACACGCGTATGCCAGCCTGGTTGCCTTCGCAACCACGGAAGATGTACGCTTCATCTACTTCGCCACAACGCGCGCGACCCGCAAATACCTCAACCTGGCAGCCGACGACCAGGTTGCCCTGTTGGTCGATAATCGTGCCGATCAAGCTCTGGCCCTTTATGAAGCGGCCGCCGTCACTGCCTACGGTACAGCGACAGAAGTCGCGGCTGCTGAGCACTCAGAAATTTTACAGACCTACCTGGCTAAACACCCGCAGCTGAAAACCTTCGTCTCGGCACCGACCACCGCCATCTTCCGCATCAAAGTGGAAAGCTATCACTTGGTCCAGCGCTTCCAGAGCGTCACAGAATTCCGGATGAGCCGATGCGCCGGCTGATTTCTTTTGCGGACGTCAGCCAGGCGACCGTACAAACCCTTGGTGGCAAAGCCATGATGCTGGCTCGTCTGCAACAAGAGGGATTTATGGTCCCGGCCGGGTACTGCCTGCCGGTCAGGGCCTATCATGATTTCCTCGTTGAAACCGGCCTCGGCGCGTTCATTGCCATGGAAATGCAGCGTAAGGATTTTCGCGAGATGCGCTGGGAGGAACTTTGGGATGTCTCCCTGCGGATTCGCAACCACTTCCTCACTCGCGCGTGGCCAAAAGCGATGAAAGAGGAACTGCTCAAGGACTTGAGCGAAGGTCCGGCCAACTGGTCCGCGGTGGCCGTTCGTTCCACGGCTCCTGGAGAAGATTCCGCAAGCCAATCATTTGCGGGGCTGCATGAAAGCCGCGTTATGCTGCAAGGTGCAGAGGCCATCCTGGAAGCGATTCGTATTGTCTGGGCATCGCTATGGTCGGATGGCGCATTGCTCTACCGACACGAACTCGGGTTGGATCCTGGCAAGAGTGGTATGGCCGTAATCATCCAGGAGATGATCGTCGGGGAGGTGTCCGGAATCCTCTTCACCCGGGCCCCTCAAAACGGCAGCGTCATGATGGCTGAGGCTGTCTGGGGCTTGAACCAGGCTCTCGTTGATGGCTCCATCGAGCCTGATCGTTGGCAATTCAATCGTGCCACAGGTGCTGTGACCGAAAAACATGAAGTTGCTCACACCGTCGCACTACGCCCTACGACACACGGTACCGAGTTGTCTCCCCTGGGTGAGGTGCAAAGAGGGCAATCACCATTTGACAGCTTTCTTTGCCGGGAACTGTTCCAGGCAGGGTGTCAATTGGAAGCCAGCCTGGGCCAGGCCATCGATATCGAATGGACCTATTCTGAAAAGAACCTGCATATTCTCCAGGCTCGCCCGATCACAACATCTTTGCAGGCTGAAGATGGTGATGAGCGGCCCTGGTACCTGAGCCTCCATCGCAGCCTCGACAATCTTGAAGCCTTGCGCATGGAACTTGAGCAGCAGGTCTTGCCGGGAATGGACCACGACGCAGAGAAGATGAGAGCTTTCGAGCTGTCTCAACTTAGCAACCGGCAGCTTTCTGAGGAATATCTCAACCGCCGCCGCATTCTGAACAAATGGCTGAGCATTTATAAAGAGAAATGCATTCCTATGGCTCACGGCTTGAGGCTGTTTGGCGAGTTTTACAATGAACAGCTTAAGCCTGAAGACCCACATGAGTTCATCAACCTGCTGCATTCAGATAATTTGCTCGCGGTGCAACGCAACCGGCAGTTGCGCGAGATGGCAGAACTGCTGCGCAAGGACCATCGCCTTTTGCAGCAGCTTAAAGACGGCCTCGAGCTTCCAGACGGGAGCCGCCTGAAATTGATGCTCGAAGTGTTTAATCGAGATTACAGCGGCATTAACTGGGTTTTGCACCAAGAGCTCGACCTGATCTCCTGGCTTGTGAAATTAGCCGAGCAGGAGAGTGACGATAAAAACGATGAGTTAAAGCAGACTGACAGGGAACAAGTCTTTTTCGACCGGGTTCCGGAAGCAGAGAGAGCTATGGCAGGCCGGATTCTGGCCGTTGCCAAAGCCAGTTATCTTTTGCGAGACAACGACAATCTCTATCTGGGTAAGGTCAGAGCCGGTGTTTCCGCTGCCAAACAGGAAATTCACAAACGGATTGATTCCGGGGCGTCGGAAGACCTCGATAGAATTCTACCCGAGACAACAGAAAAAAAAGTCTTTTCAAGGTATGAATCGCAGCGAGAGTTTATGGAAAGGCCCGAAACCTGGCAACTCGCCCGTCAACTGGTTGGCCAACCCGCAGGGCCCGGGGTCAATTCAGGTCCGGCGAGGGTTCTGGATAATGAAAGCGTCCTCACCGATTTTAAAGCGGGAGAGGTGTTGGTCTGCGACGCCATCGAGCCAAACATGACCTTTCTGGCGCCGTTGGCGGCAGCGATCATCGAACGTCGTGGCGGCATGCTGGTCCACGGTGCGATCATTGCCCGTGAATACGGAATCCCCTGTGTCACAGGCATTCCGGAAGCAACCAAAGTCATCAAGTCCGGAGAGAAACTTACCGTTGACGGTTATCTCGGTATTGTCTCGATTGATCGAGGTGAAGGCTAAATCTTTTTTCCTTTAATCCGTATCCAGCAAACGATCTCTGAAACCTTTGCTGATCGGCTCGTCACCCAGCCAGATCCCGAAGTATGCCGCCGCAAAATCAGCGCCTGGAACATGTCCCAAAGGGTCTTCGTTGAACCTTAGTTCGGTGCCCTTTTCAGGAAGATAATTGATGCTGTAGCGATCTCCGGGTTTTACATCCCGAAACAGTCCATAGAAAGTCTGTAAGCGTTTTTCCAGCGCTTGATACTCTGCCGGCAGGAGGTTGTCTTGCAGGAGCTTGTCAGAAGCCTCTGCAAAACCTTTGCCCTCAATCTCACGGAAATAGGAGAGCTCGAGCCTTTTCGGGATGTCGTTCGACCAGCTCTGCCCGGGAACGCCCCTTGGAAGGTAGAGGGCCCCGGCGTAGACATCGAACAACATAGCCCACTTCAGAACCGCGACTCCGTTAAGTTTAAGCTCTGACTGCTCGACGACCACGGTATCACTGAAACGAACGCCCTTGATCTCAACCGCCTGACAATGGCCGGCAATCAAAACAAACAGGACCACGACCAAACAAAGTCTTTTCATAAGGCACTTATCTACAGTTCTCACTTTTGATCTCCTTTCGTTACCACCCTGCTCATCATAACAGAGGCCTGCCCACCTGTGCACGCGGGCCGGTTTTTTACCTGTTAAGCCACTGGAAATATTGCACTTTGCAAATAATATTCTAGAATTTAAACGGTTGCCTAAATCAACTGCAGCAGCCCCCCACACTGCAAAGCGAGATCCAGGATGAACGTTTTCTTCTTCAGCCTTATTGTGCTGCTGATCTATATGACCGCGATTTTCGGGCTCGCTCTTTGGCTCAAGGACAACAGCATTGTCGATGTGGCCTACGGTGTTGCTTTCGTTCTGACCTGCAGTTCGGCTTTTCTGGTTTATGGCGATGGTCACGCACGGCAATGGCTGGTGGTCTCTCTCATCTCAATCTGGGGACTGCGCCTCGCTTGTCATATCTTTCAGCGCAAACAGGGCGAGGGCGAGGATTTCCGTTATCGCCAGTGGCGCGAAGAGTGGGGCGATACCTTCATCTGGCGCAGTTTCCTGCAAATTTTCATGCTGCAGGGGACAGTGATCTTTCTGGTCGCCCTGCCAGCCTTGCTGGTCATCAACAGCCCGGGTGAAAAACTCGGCGCCTTCGATCATTTAGGAGTGCTGGTCTGGTTGATCGGGTTCGGGTTCGAGGCGATCGGCGATTGGCAGCTTTTGTGTTTCAAGCGCAAGGCTGAGAACCGCGGCAAGATCATCCAGAGCGGACTCTGGCGCTACACGCGACATCCTAATTATTTTGGTGAAGCCTTGCTCTGGTGGGGTTTGTTCCTGATAGCTTTCAAGGTTCCCTACGGGGCGGTAGCAATACTCAGTCCGCTACTCATTGACTTTCTGCTGTTGAAAGTTTCCGGGATCCCCATGCTTGAGGCCAAGTACCAGGGCAATCCTGAATTTTCAACTTACAAAGAGCGAACCAATGCTTTCTTTCCCTGGTTTCCAAAACCTGGAGGCCTGAATGACTGAAGCGCACGATATACCGACCCGGAGGCAAAAGATTGCTGTGATCGGTGGCGGGGTTGCCGGCATCGTTGCGGCTCACCTGCTGCAAAAACAACATGAGGTGACGCTCTTCGAGCAGAATGATTATCTCGGTGGGCACACCCACACCATCGAGATCAACGATGGGCCTGATGCCGGACTGGCCGTTGATACCGGCTTCATCGTCCTCAACGATGCCACCTATCCACTGTTCCGGAAATTCCTCGTCCAGCTGGGAGTCGAGGTACGGGTTTCAGAGATGTCCTTTGGCTTCCAAAACCATCAGACCGGCCTGGTCTACGCCGGCACCGACCTCAATGGCCTGTTCGCCCAGCGAAGCAATCTTTTCAGTCCGGTCTTCTATCGTTTTCTTCTGGAGATTGTGCGGTTCTGCAAACAGGCCCAGCGAGATCTCGACCAGAAGGATATCGAAAAGATCACTCTTGGCGAATACCTTGTCAAGGGACGTTACTCATCTGCCCTGATTGACAACTACCTGGTGCCAATGGCCGGCGCGATCTGGTCGACGCCGGCGCTTCAAATTCATGATTTTCCAGCCGGCCCCTTCCTGCATTTCTTTCGCAACCATGGTTTGCTTGCTCTGCGAAACCGGCCTCTTTGGCGAACCGTGGTCGGTGGCAGTTCTGCCTACGTCAAGGCCTTTGCGCGCAGCTTCAGCGGCAAGATTCACCTTGAGCAACCGGTCTGCACGATCAAACGCGACCCGGGTCGGGTACAACTTACACTGGCCGATGGTTCTTCACAAAATTTCGACCAGGTCGTGATCGCCACCCACGCCGATCAGGCCTTACGTCTGTTGCAAGACCCCTCTGAGCTGGAACAGCAGCTGCTTTCACCCTGGCAATACCAGCTCAATCAAACAGTCCTGCACACGGACTCATCGATCCTGCCGACCCGAAAACACGCCTGGGCCGCCTGGAATTTTACGCGCCAGGCGAGAGAAGAAGAGGACCGACCCGTTTATGTGACCTACTACATGAACCGCCTGCAGGGTTTGAGGGCGCAGAACGACTATTGCGTGACCCTCAATCGCGACGAACCGTTCAGGCCAAACACCGTAATTGCCGAGATGGCTTACCATCATCCCCTTTACAGCTTCGACTCTATGGCGACACAAGAGAGGCTGCCGCAGCTCAATGGTTGCAATCGCACTTGTTTCTGCGGCAGCTATTTCGGCTACGGTTTTCATGAAGATGCCGTCAGGTCGGGTGTCGGCGTTGCTAAAACATTCGGACTCGAGTTATGAATTCGAAAATTTACCTCGGCGAAGTCACTCATGCGCGGCTTGCGCCGGTCAAACACAGCTTCCGTTATTCGGTTTACTTTTACGCCTTCCAGCTGGAAGATCTGCCCATACTTTCACGGCAGACCATGCTGTTTGGTTACAACCAGATACGCCCGGTTGCTGTTCATGACAAAGACTACCTGACCCCCGGTGAGGCTCCGGTTCGCGAAAAAGTTGAAGAGGTCCTCAACCATGCCGGCATGACCTTCCCCCTGGGTAAAGTCATCCTGGTCACAGCGGCACGCTTTTTCAATTACATTTTCAACCCGATCAGCTTTTTCTACTGCCACGACAAGGATGGTCTTCTGGTCTGCATCATAGCCCAGGTGCGTAACACCTTCGGAGAAATGCACCTCTATCTGCTCGATGCGCAGGGCGCTGAAAAGGT